>JBCCEV010000007.1:0-45583 GCA_039030125.1 Pseudomonadota bacterium
CGGACATTCATGGATATTGGAGCGGGTGATGGGAATCGAACCCACATCATCAGCTTGGAAGGCTGAGGTTCTACCATTGAACTACACCCGCATCGATCGGTCGCGACCCTACGCAACGCGTTCGACGCTGGTTAATGCAATCAGCCTTACCGTTCGAGATGTGTTCCTCCAAGACAAACCGACCGCCGCTGAGCCGGGTAATCTGTGGTTCGCATAACCATCGCTTCCATGCCGCTGTCACGACCGTTTCATCAACAACTGGTGGAGGGGGTAGGATTCGAACCTACGAAGGCTGAGCCGGCAGATTTACAGTCTGCTCCCGTTGACCGCTTGGGTACCCCTCCAAAACGGTAGCAGAGTATTGTCGAAATTTTTTCTACTAGTGTCAATACATTAAGAGCGAAGCACCGCACCATTTTCACCATCCAAAATGGCACTGGGACCGCTGTCGCTGATGATCTGCCCGGGTAGGCAGAAATCGACCGATGCATCGAAATAGCGGCGGCTTTGGGCGACGGAAAGGGCCGGGCGCTCGCCGGCTGGATTGGCGCTGGTGGATATCAGCGGCCCTGCATAGTGGCACAGGCGGCGCGCCTGATCGTGCCCGGTGATCCGCAGCGCGATCCGCCCGTCAGCGTCGCAAAGCCATCCTGGCGCACCATTTTGAGCCGGTAATACCCAAGTTGTCGGCCCCGGCCAAGTTGCCAAAATCGACGGGGCCCGCCGGACTTCCAGCGAAACCAGGGCGCGAACTTGCTCCACGTCGCCCGCGATGAGCAAAAACGGTTTATCGGTCGTTCGGGATTTCAGGCCTGCAACGCGCTCAAAGGCACTTTTTTCATAAGCGCTGGCGGCCAAACCGAATACGCCCTCGGTGGCGTGGGCGATGACGCCGCCGGAAAGCAAGATTTCAACCGCTTGACGCTCAGCAAACCACATTATGATCGTCGCGGTTGCGTTATTCAGGCGCTACTTTAGGGGTCTGACGCGATGGGGCGATAAAGAGCCGCCCCCGCGCCACAATGGCTGCACGCCGAGCAAATTAGTCCTGCGATGCACCCAGGGCGTTGGACAGCGTGGGCTGCTCGCCCGGCGAATTCGCATCCAAACTGGCACCCGCGGCGGCTTTGCTGACAGCCTTTTTGGTGGTTTTTTTCTTAGTCGCCTTCTTTTTAGACGCTTTCTTCCTTGTGGCCTTCTTTTTGGCCTTCTTCTTAGTGGTTTTTTTCTTTTTCGCCGGGGCGTCAGCCTGCGCTTTGGCCGTTTTTTTCTTAGCGCCACGCCCTCGCCGGACCGGAGCTTCTTCGATAAGCTTTATACACTCCTCAAGCGACAAGGACGCCGGCTCGCGGTCTTTCGGGACTTTGGCGTTTTTCTCACCATTAGTAATGTACGGCCCGTATCGACCATTGAGCACTTTGATCCCTTGCTCAGGGAAGTCCTGAATTAAGCGTTTGGCGTCGGCCTCTTTCTTTTCGGCAATTAATTCGACCGCGCGCTCGAGATTGATCGTGTAAGGGTCGTCGTCGGCACCCAGTGATACAAATTTGTTGTCGTATTTAACGTATGGCCCATAACGACCAATGTTGACCGTGACATCAAATCCGTCAGGGGTCTGACCAATTTCGCGGGGCAGTTTCGTTAACTCCAGCGCATCTTCAAGGGTGATGGCATCCATTCGCTGTCCCGGCCTGAGCCCGTAGAACTTCGGCTTTTCCTCATCTTCGACCGAGCCAATGATGACGTAGGGGCCGTAACGTCCCATACGGACAGCGACAGGCTTCCCACTTTTAGGATCCGTGCCGAGGGGACGCGCCTGATTGGCTTCCTCTCGCGAGACGTTCGCCTCTTTGTCTTGGACCTGAGCGTTGAACGGCTCCCAGAATTTGCGCAGCAGCGGCAGCCAATCGCTTTCGCCGCGGGAAACCGCATCGAGATCGTCTTCCAGGCGCGCCGTAAACTCATAATCGACATAATCCGAGAAATGGTTGGTCAAAAACGAATTAACGATGCGCCCAATGTCGGTTGGCTGAAAACGCTTCTTCTCGAGGGTTACGTATTCGCGGGCGACTAAGGTCGAAATGATCGAGGCGTATGTCGACGGGCGCCCGATACCAAATTCTTCAAGCGTTTTGACCAACGACGCTTCGGTGTAACGAGGCGGAGGCTCGGTGAAATGTTGATCGGCGTTTACCGCGTTGAGCTTAACCGTCTGACCCTGCACTAGCGGCGGTAACGTTTTCTCGTCGCCCGTGGCAGCGGCGCCGGGTTTATCGTCCTCGCCCTCCAAGTACACCGTCATAAATCCAGGATCGGTCACGGTCGACCCGGTGGCGCGGAAGATCCCACGCTCTCCGGCACCCAAATCGGCAGAAACCGTGTCGATGGTGGCGTGGATCATTTGACAGGCTACGGTGCGCTTCCAGATCAGATCGTAGAGTTTGTTCTGGTCCGGCGTTAGATAGTCCTTGATGTTCGCCGGGGTCCGCGCGCTCGAGGTGGGTCGGATGGCTTCGTGCGCTTCCTGCGCGTTCTTGGCGTTGGTGCGAAACGTTCGGGGTTCCGCCGGAACCTGATCGGCGCCATAACGCTGTGAAATAAATCCACGGAGTTCCGCAATCGCATCTTGCGAAAGGTTCACCGAATCCGTGCGCATATAGGTGATCAATCCTTCCGTCCCCGAGCCAATATCGACACCCTCATAGAGCTGTTGAGCCGTGCGCATGGCACGCTGCGCGGTGAAGCCGAGCTTACGCACGGCCTCTTGCTGCAGAGTCGAAGTGATGAACGGTGGCGCCGGATTTCGTTTGCGCTGCTTTTTCTCAACCTTGAGGACCTTGAGCGATCCCGCCGCGGCGTCCAACAATGCGTCACGAACTTCCTCGGCGCGTTGTTCGTTGGCAATATCAAACTGTTTCAGTCGCTCGCCATCAAAGCTGTTCAGTCGTGCACTAAAAGGGGCGTCCTCGGCGGCCGCCATGGCATCGATGGTCCAATATTCCTGCGGCTTGAACTTTTCGATTTCCGCTTCGCGTTCGCAGATCATTCGCAACGCAGGGCTTTGAACGCGACCAGCGGACAGTCCGCGTTTTATCTTCTTCCACAATAACGGCGAGAGGTGGAAGCCAACCAGATAATCAAGAGCCCGGCGGGTCTGCTGGGCGTTAACCAACTCCATCGAAACGCTGCGCGGATCGGAAATCGCATCCTTGATCGCCCGCTCCGTGATTTCACTGAAGATAACGCGATAAACCTCGACGTTGTCGAGCGCGGCGCGATCGCGCAATAACTCGACCAGATGCCAGGAAATTGCTTCACCCTCCCGGTCCAAATCCGTCGCTAGATAAAGTGCTTTGGCACCTTTCAAGGCCTTGAAGATCGCGTCTACATGTTTGGTGTTTTTCTCGATTTGCTCATACTTCATAGCAAAATCGAGATCAGGATCGACCGCGCCCTCTTTCGGCAGCAGGTCACGAACGTGGCCGTAGGATGCAAGCACCTCAAAATCTGAACCGAGGTACTTCTTGATCGTGCCTGCTTTCGCAGGCGATTCAACGACAACGAGGTTTTTAGCCATCTTCAAACACTAACAGGCGCAGCGCACCTTAGTGCAATGCCGTTTGTGCATCGTCGATTAGGAGGTCTTCCATCCACATGAAAGCTTGCTCATAACCAGGGCGGTTGAAAAGCACCATCAGTACGATCCATTTCAACTGCCCAATATCGATTTCGTCGCTCTCAAGGGCCAGAACCCGGTCGATTACCAATTCGCGATTGACCGCATTTAGGATCCCCGCGTCGCCCAGGAATTGTAGAAAACCCCGACACTCGGTATCCAACTTGGCCTGCTCCTCGTCGGTGAACACCCGAAATGTGTTGCTGGTGGACTCGACGAGCGCATCTTCGTTGTCGTGAATAACCGTTAAATCTTGTAACCAATTAAAAGCCTTGGTGATCTGCGCCGCTTCGAAGCCAGCGTTTTGCAACTCCGAACGCAACTGCTCTTGATCGGTATCGAGCGCGATTTCGTCGTCGACGAAATTCTCGAATAGGTAGATCAGGATATCGATTACGGTTTGTTTCATGGTCAATGCGAGAACGAGAGAATGCTCGAAAAGGTGATTAAGAACAGCCTTTTAATGCGCGTTGGTTTCTCGGCCTAAGGTCCGGAACGAGTAAAGCGTCCGCCTTCCGACGAGATCACAAGTCCCTCAAGCTCCATGGCGGAAAGGATGGACGAAACCTTTTGAGCCGTCAATCCAGTCAATGTCACAAGCTCATCAATGCTAATCGGTTGGTCTTCAATCGCATTAAGGATCTGATTTCCCAACACTGAGGGCGCGCTAGCTTGGGTGTCCACGGCTTCGCGATATTCAAACCCCAAGTCTTCGAAAACATCGGCAGCACACTCAATGAGCTTTGCGCCTTGTTTGATCAAGGCGTGACAACCCGCATGTTGCTTACTCCAAACAGGCCCGGGCACTGCAAAAACATCACGCCCCTGCTCGATGGCATGGCGCGCGGTACCCAGTGATCCGCTTTTTAGCGTTGCTTGAACGACAACCACGCCTTGTGACAGTCCACTGATGATGCGGTTGCGGCGTGGAAAGTGAAACGGCAGTGGGGCTGCGCTTAGCGGAAACTCGCTAACCAGTGCGCCCTTGTCGCCAATCCGCTCGGCGAGAGCGCGATGGCGTTGCGGGTAAACGCGGGCGAGACCATTGCCAAGGACAGCGATCGTCGCGCCTGCGTTTGATAATGCGCCATCGTGGGCAGCGCCATCGATCCCCAACGCAAGCCCACTGGTCACCGCGACATCTTGTGCAACCACGGCGCTTGCCAGTCGTTGTGCGATATGAGCGCCAGTGCGGGTACATTTTCGACTACCGACGATGGCGATTTGAGGACGTTTCAAGGCTCGATAGTTGCCGCTCACAAACAGCAGTGTTGGCGGTACTGGGATATTGCGCAATGCCAGCGGATAGTCGGCGTCGGTGATCGACAAAAGCGCATGTCCGGAGGACTCCAGCCAGGATGAAGCGCGATCCGCGGCATGCCAATCCGGCTCGATACCTACCCTGCGCGCTGTGGCTAGCGCCTCTTGTTCATCGCTTATCGATAGAAAGTCAGGGAGTTTTGAGAAATCACCGCCGGTGGCGGCATGAACGGCGAGTAACGTCCTGCGCATTAGTGATGTCCATTCCTTTGTCCATCAGCGTCGAACTATAAAACGAAGAGGCCGCTTTTTCGAGCGGCCATCTGGATTATTGCGAATTGCTCTCGAACTTACGGGTTACGCACGAAATCCAACTCGTGAACCGCGCGCTGAGTGTTCATGACCAACGCATAAGAAACCTTCTCAAAGGTGCGAAAAACCATCACCTCACCGGCGCGCTCTTCTGGAAACCGCAGTGTTTCAACGGCACCCGAGCCCGCTGGCGTTCCGACCGCGGCGCGAAGATTCTCGTCAATTGCGCGTAAAGTGTTCGCAAAGGCTTCGGCTTGGCGCACTAGAAAGGACGGATTTTCCGCTGCTTCCAACTCGCGCGCCGCTTTGCTTTTTTCGCGCGCGATCCTGGTTCCAACTGGATCCTGGGCTATTTCGCCGCGCTGATAAATCGCAAGCACGTGTCCTGGTTCGAGGCCATCCTCTTCGCCCCGATTAAGAACCACCACCTGATGTTGTCCAATCTGCGAAACGCCATTCACCACTGAGATAATTTTCCCCTCCACATCGGCATTCGGAGCACGCGGCATAAAGTCCGGGATCTTGTCCTCGGTTTGCGGCATTAAACGATCGCCTTTAAGGATCTCTTGTTTGGCGTCCACGACTAAAGCAGTCGCAGGCTGCCCCAAGCGTTCCAAAATAGCGTCGCCGATATGCAGAGCTTCGTAACCAAGCACCGAACCCGAATCGGGGTCGAGGTAAGGATCGCCGGCTTTGAAAATTGAGTACTTATCGGTTTGCGGTGTATCCAGCCCCTGCACGTAGATGCGGTTGCCCGAGCCGACCGCCAAGTGCTCGTCTTGACTGCCAATGATGTAGGGAGCGAGGTCCAGCGTGTCCGATTCAACGACCCGCGGGCGGCTCAAGAACTGCTGGATCGCATCGAGCGGTATCGTATGGATTGCCTCGCGTTTATCGAGTTCGCGGATCGCTGGGCTTAATTTGACCTCTCGGCTCCCGGCCTCTCTCACCGCCGCAACGCCATCGCTGCCGAGGCTGAGGGTGGGCTTGCCGTCCACATAGCTCAGCACCACAACGTCGCCTGGATAGATGAGGTGGGGATCGGAGATTTGCGGATTGCCCTTCCAGATCTCGGGCCATTGCCATGGATTCGTCAAAAAGCGCCCGGCGATATCCCACAGCGTGTCCCCTTTCACGACGACATACTTTCCGGGATGATCATCGCGGATCTGGACTTCGTCCGCATAAACGGCGGTGGCGGCTGCGAAAAGCAGCAGAAAAACAAGAATTTTTCTAATCATCTCAGGGCCTTTAGAGATTTTCCTTAAAGTAGTTTAGCAGATTAACGACGCAATTTACCAAAGTCCCAGACAAAAGTCCTCGCCGAGGCGCGCAGAAATCTGGAATCTTCTTGTTAACTCAGTGTCTTACGATTATCCTCTGGTTGGATTAAGGGGCGCGAAACCTCCAAGAAATGGCTATCCGAAACATACTCCATCATCCCGATCCGCGATTGCGGATCCGTGCCGAGCCCGTCGACGCGTTCAACCCAGAGCTAGAAGCTTTGGTGGCAGACATGTTTGAGACGATGTACGACGCGCCGGGGATCGGGTTAGCCGCGACCCAGATCAACGTGCACCAGCGGGTCTTGGTGGTTGACGTTTCCCGTGAAGGTTCGCAGCCCATGCATTTCGTGAATCCCGAAATTCTTTCACGAGAAGGCGAAATCAGCATGGATGAGGGTTGCTTGTCGGTACCGGAGATCTTCGAGCCCGTCACCCGCGCCGAACGCATCATCGTCAGCGCGAAAACCATGCGTAACGAGCCACTTAATATGGAAGTGCAAGGCTTATTGGCAGTCTGCATTCAGCATGAGATCGATCACCTAGACGGGAAATTGTTCGTCGACTATCTCTCGCAACTCAAGCAACAGCGAATTCGCAAGAAGCTAGAAAAAGCGCAGCGCCTAGCAAGTTGACACTGCCGCACCGTGGGCGCGCCCGCGCTCAATGACAAAACTCAAAATCATCTTTGCCGGAACCCCTGAGTTTGCGCTACCAAGCCTTCAGGTGCTGCTCGAAGATTCAACCGTCGACCTCGTCGGCGTATATACCCAACCCGATCGAGCCGCCGGGCGCGGGCGCAAAATTACCGAGAGCCCGGTAAAAAAACTCGCCGCCGAGAACGGCCTGGCGATTTGCCAACCCCATAGATTTGATGAGCAGACCTGCCGTGCTTTCACTGCCGGTGAGATAGACCTATTGGTCGTCGCGGCATACGGCATCATCCTCCCAAAAGTCATCATCGATCATCCGCGTATCGCCTCATTGAACGTGCATGCTTCACTACTTCCGCGCTGGCGCGGCGCGGCACCGATCGAGCGCGCAATCATGGCCGGCGACGCGAAGACTGGGATTTGCATCATGCGCATGGTGGAAGCTCTCGACGCTGGACCGATCTGGTGCCGTCGCGAGACGGACATCGAAGCGCACACAACCGGCGGCGCCTTGCACGATAATCTCGCGCACGAGGGTGCGGTTGCGCTGCGCCAAACGATCGCGCAAATCCATGCCGGCACGGCTACGGAGAACACCCAAGATGAGCAAGGCGTCACCTACGCGAAGAAGATCACAACGGCGGACCGGGCGATCAATTGGTATTCAAGCGCTATTGAGATCGAACGCCAGGTACGTGCCCTTTTTCCGACTAATTCACCGCGCGCCAAACTTGGCGAGCTCGACAACAAAATCATCGAGGCCCGTGCCATAGAGCATGTGGGCGCGCAGCGTCCAGGGACGATCGTGTCGCTGGATGCAAACTTGGTGGTCGCTACCGGAAGCGGCGCACTAGAAATCCTTAGAGTGCAACCGCCAGGGAAAAAACCCATGAGTGCCGCCGATTTTATCCGCGGCTACGGAGATAAGCTTGGCGAGTGCGCCTAGAGCCGACGCGCGCGCGGCTGCCGCTGTCGCGGTTAGCCAAGTTTGCAACCAGGGCATGTCACTAGCGGCGGCTCTGCCGGATCTGCGAAAAGCAATCGCGGATCAAGACCGCGCCTTCGCCCAGGCCTGCGTTTTCGGCACATTGCGTTTTCATGGCGCTCTGACCGGGGCACTGCAGAGGTTCTTGCGCAAACCATTGCGCCAGAGGGAGCATCTCGTTGAAAACCTCCTGCTAATTGGTTTGTTCCAAATTTACTTTTTACGGACCCCAGCGCACGTTGCGGTTAATGAAACCGTGCGGGCTTGCGAAACCTTGGGCAAGACGTGGGCCAAAAATTTGGTTAACGGCGTCCTTCGCAATGCGACTCGTAACAAACTTGCCGACGATCTCTCGCACAGTGCCAAGAATCATCCGCCTTGGTTTGTCTCGCAAATCCAGAACGATCATCCAGATCGATGGCGCTCGATTTTGAGCGCTAATCTGCGACCGGGCCCAATGACGGTGCGGGTCAACCGAGGCCTGGGGAATCGAGAGGCTTACCAGGAGACGCTGCACAAACAGGGCATTGGTGCGACCCGATGTCGATTCGCGGAAGATGGCTTGCGACTGCAGGCGCCGATCGGGGTCGAAAAACTACCAGGTTTCACCGCCGGTTCCTGTTACGTTCAAGATGAAGCAGCCCAGTTGGCGTGCGAGCTGCTGGAGGTGATGCCCGGCAACCGTGTGCTGGATTGTTGTGCGGCGCCCGGTGGTAAAACAACCCATATTCTTGAACGCCACAAAAGCGACGACGTTACCTTGATCGCGCTCGACCGTTCATCAGCGCGACTCGCTGAGTTAGAGGCGAATTTGCAAAGACTGAAACACCAATGTGATCACCATACCGCGAACGCGGCAGCCGACTTAGATTGGTGGGACACTCAGGGTTTCGATCGGATCCTGCTCGATGCGCCCTGCTCGGCGAGCGGTATCGTGCGCCGCTACCCGGATATTTTGCACAATCGACAACCACGTGATGTCGTTGAGTTACAAGCCCAGCAACGGCAGATATTGAGCAACGTCTGGCAACTTCTAAACGGTGGCGGCCGTTTGCTATATGCAACTTGCTCGGTGTTCAATGCCGAAAACGATGACACAATCGCTGCCTTTCTCGGCACTCACGCAGATGCGGATATCGCACCAATTTCAGCACTCTGGGGTGAACCCACCCGCTTCGGGCGACAGATCCTACCGGGCGCCGGAGAAATGGATGGTTTCTACTATGCGGCGTTGGTTAAACATGGCGCCTAGTAAACTGATCATAGCCTCGCTACTAGCGGGATTGATGTTCGCAGCCCCGACCGCGGCGCTGGCCGGTAGTATTGAGATTAATCAATTTTCTACCGAACAGGACGCGGGCGCCATCACGCTCGATGCCGACCTTGGCTTTAATTTCAGCGCCGATGCGCTTGAGGCCTTGCGCAGCGGCATTGCCTTGACCGTTCGCATGGAGTTCGAGATCACACGCCGCCGCAAATTCTTATGGGACCCAGCGGTTGTGGAAATCCAGCAGCGCTACTCAATTAAGCGCCACGCTTTAAGCGAACGCTTCGTTCTTACCGATCTCAAAAAGCAACAAGCTGAAATCTATCAATCGCTCGACGAAGCACTGAAAAACCTAGGTCAAGTTCGGGATGTCAACTTGTCCTCCAAGGATGCGCTCGCGGCGGACAGGACTTATCTGCTCCGCTTCAAGGCCAAACTTGAAATCAACTCTTTACCGGCGCTGTTGAGACCCATCGCCTACGTCTCACCAAGTTGGCGAATGTCCACCGGTTGGCACGAAGAGATCCTTACCCCGTGAACCGCTTTAGCGTATTTGTTGGCGTAGCGCTGCTGAGCCTTTCTTTGCTTGGTTCGCTGATCCTTATGAGTGCGGCAATCCAGCATTCAGAAATGTTTGGTGAGCTGTACGCTGTGCTTCTGATTTCCAATTCAGCCGGCCTGTTAGCGCTCGCTATTCTCATTGGTGTCAATCTTTGGCGGTTGGGAAAACAGCTCAAGAAGAAAGAACCAGGGGCTCGGTTGACGCGAAGATTATTGGTGATCTTTGTTGTCCTTTCGATCGTTCCAGTCTCGATTCTGTATGCCTTTTCGCTCGATTTTCTGCGGCGGGGAATCGATAGCTGGTTCGACGTCCGCATAGAAACGGCGCTTGATGACGCACTCGCCTTAGGACAGGAAGCGCTCGACGTTCGTATGCGATCGCTGTTGGACGAAACCAAAAACATGGCTATCGAACTCGCCGGCAACCTGTCGGCGTCGAGGGCGCCTTTGGATCTCGATTCATTACGCGACCCCGGCAGCATCGTGGCCTACAACGCGCGCCAACCCGCGGCCTTGAACCTCGAACCGCTCCTGCGTCGCAGCGGCGCCGAAGAGCTAACGGTGGTGACCGCCAGCGGTGAATTGGTGGCGGCGAGTAGCCAGTTGACCGACTTTGATACCCATTTGCCACCGGAGAACGTACTCGTCCAGGTCAACCAAGGCCGCAACTACATTCGGCTCGAACCACTGTCCGCCGAGGACCTCTATGTGCGGGTTGCGGTGCCGATCCCAAGCCGGGGTTTGAGATCGGGCGAGCGGATTCTGCACGCTCTCTACCGCATCGACGAACGCATGAACGAACTCGCTTCGAGCGTTGAGTACGCTTACATCAAATACAACGAACTGAATTATCTTCGTGACAAGCTGAAGCTAAGTTTCGTTATGACTCTTACCCTTGTTTTGCTTTTCAGTATTGTGACCGCTGTGTGGGCGGCCTTGTACTCAGCGCGGCGCATGGCCGAGCCCATCCGCGACCTTGCGGCGGGCACCGCGGCGGTCGCTGCCGGCGATTATGAAACCAAGATTCCGGTGGTTACCGACGATGACCTCGGCTTCCTCGTCCATTCGTTCAACGATATGACACGTCAAGTTGGCGCGGCGGCTCGCGAAGTCGAAGCTCAGAACAAATATGTGAATACGCTGCTAAAGCAGCTTTCCTCGGGTGTGATCGCGCTCGACCAAGATCTTGGTGTGACAACCATCAACGACGCGGCGTTGAGGATTTTAGAGGTTTCAGGAGCCGAGCTTCTGAATAGGCACTTCATTGATGCTTGCGAGGAGCGTGAGTATTTGGCGCCATTGGCGAAGGCCATCCGGACCAACCTGCAGCGTAACGAACGCCAATGGCGATCGGAGGTCACCATCTTCTCCTCGGAAGGCCGACGCGTGCTGATGACTCAAGGTACAAGCTTGTCCGCGGCGGACGATGAGAGTAGCGGCTACGTGCTCGTTTTCGAGGATGTGACCTTAATCGTTGAGGGTCAACGTGAAGCCGCGTGGTCGGAGGTCGCGCGGCGGCTGGCCCACGAAATCAAGAACCCATTAACACCAATCCAGTTGTCGGCGGAACGCCTGCGCCGCAAGTATTTGAACAAGTTGGACGCCGAGGAATCTGAACCCTTAGAACGGCTCACCAATACCATCATTCAACAAGTCGATACGATGAAGTCGATGGTGAATACCTTTTCGGACTACGCGAAACCCGCCCGCATTTCTCATGAACTCGTCGACATCAACGAGGTTATCGTTGGCGTCACGGACCTTTTCCGTTCGACCGCCCCCTTGAAGATCGAGACCGAGCTCGACCCCGATCTGGCGCCATTACCCGCTGATGCGAATCGCCTCCGGCAGGTTTTAAACAATCTCATTAAAAACGCCATCGAGGCCTCGCTGGATTCGGGTGAGCCGATCGTCGTTCAGAGTTGCCAAACGGTGTCGGCGCAAAAACCGCACATTGAGATCAGAATTTCCGACCGCGGTGAGGGGATCCCAAGCGCGATGTTGGATAATCTTTTCGAACCCTACGTCACCACCAAAGAACGCGGGACCGGCCTCGGATTAGCTATCGCAAAAAAGATCGTTGACGAACATCACGGCGTGGTTAACCTCAAAAATCGCCCGGGTGGAGGAACTGAGGCGATAATTCGACTACCCTTGGACGCGGATCCCAATATCGAAGCACCTAGCCTAGAGCGAAACATCGTATGACGACTCGGCACATTCTCGTCGTAGACGACGAACCGGACATTCGTACGTTGCTCAAGGAAATCCTCGAAGACGAAGGGTTCGAAGTTAGTATCGCCAAGGACGCTGAGGAAGCGCGAGATGCGCGACGCCACCGGCGTCCCGATCTGGTGCTGCTGGATATATGGATGCCTGGCACCGACGGAATAACGCTCTTGAAAGAGTGGGCAAAAGACGAGTCTCTTCAGGAAACCGTGATCATGATGTCTGGCCATGGCACGGTTGAAACCGCTGTCGAGGCGACACGCCTGGGGGCCTACGATTTTATCGAGAAACCACTTTCCATCGGTAAACTTCTGGTCACTCTTGAGCGCGCCTTCGAGAACGCAAGCTTACGAAACGAAAACTATGGTCTAAAAACCCGCAGCGCCCTGATCGAGGAGCCCATCGGCGATAGCAAGGCAATGCATCGGGTGCGCGAGAGCGCCGGGCGCATCGCGGATCATAAGACCTGCGTGTTTATCTCCGGCGAATCGGGCACCGGAAAAGAAGTTATCGCCCGCTACATTCACACCCGCAGCAGCCGCGCCAGCGGCCCATTCGTGGTCGTTAACGTCGCCGCGCTGCCGCGCGAGAATCCCGAAGCGGAGCTATTTGGATCTGAATCAGAGCAACGTTTAAGTTACGGATCGCTCGAAGCCGCAAACGGCGGAACCTTGTATCTAACCGACATCGCGGACATGGATCTGAACACTCAAGCACGACTCCTTGGTGCCCTGGAAACCAATGCATTCCTGCGGGTTGGCGGCCGTGAACCGGTGACCGTTGACACCCGTGTTATTGCCGGCACCAAACACAAATTGATAGAGCGAGTTAACGAGGGAGCATTTCGCGACGATCTTTTTTATCACCTCAACGTCTTGCCGCTTGAGGTGCCACCGCTACGAGAGCACAACGAAGATATCGATATCCTAACGCGAGCTTTTTTGGAAGAGTTCGCGCATCAGGAAGGTCTAGCGGTGCGCAGCTTTTCGGCGACCGCGCTCACTCGTCTTCGAGAATACGAGTGGCCGGGAAATGTGAGGGAGCTAAAAAACCTGGTTCAGCGCTTGCTAATCCTGGGATCGGGCGACCCGATCGGTGCCGCTGAGGTAAGTACCGCTCTGGGGGTGACAACCACTAACCGCGATGCATCAACAGTGCCGGGCTTCGACCGACCTTTGCGCGAAGCACGCGAGATGTTCGAGAAAGCCTATCTTGAACACCAGTTGTTTACTGTTGGTGGGAGCGTCAGCAAGGTGTCGGAGCGAGTCGGCATCGAACGGACCCACCTTTATCGAAAACTGCGCAGCCTTGGCATCGATCCTAAACAAATTAAGGAAGCCGCCAAGGAATGAAAATCCTGATCCTGGGGGCGGGTCAAGTCGGCTCCTCCGTGGCGGCAAACTTGTGCAGCGAGGCCAACGACATCACCGTGGTCGATACCAATCCTGCGAGCTTGCAAATGCTCCAGGACCGCTTCGATTTACGCACTGTACTAGGCCACGCCGCCCATCCCCAAGTGCTGGGGCGGGGCGGCGTCCAAGACGCCGACATGGTGATCGCGGTAACCAATAGTGACGAGACCAACATGGTCGCCTGTCAGGTGGCTTACACCCTATTTCGCACCCCGACCAAGATCGCCCGGATCCGCGAAAACCAGTATCAAGCCCACCCGGAGCTTTTTGCCCAGGAAGCGCTGCCGATCGACGTGCTGATTAATCCGGAGCAGGAAGTCACCGAATTCACCAAACATCTCATTGAGTTCCCAGGCGCCCTGCAAGTCCTCGATTTTGCCGGTGGCAAAGTCCAATTGGTCGCCGCGCGCGCTTTCTATGGGGGACCTCTGGTTGGCCATAAACTGCGCGAACTACCCGAACAACTACCGGGCGTCGAAACCCGCGTGTGCGCGATATTTCGCCGTCACGAGGCCATCATTCCAGAGGGCGATACGGTTATCGAGCCAGGCGACGATGTGTTCTTTATCGCCGCGCCGAATCACATTCGCTCTGTCATGAGCGAATTCAGAAAACTCGACGGGCCCAATAGGAATGTGATTATTGCCGGCGGCGGTAATATCGGCACGCGCTTAGCGAAGGCCCTGGAGAAAAGCTGCAATATCAAAATAATCGAGAACAATCCGGATCGCGCGCGCCAGATTTCCGAAGAACTCAAGCACGCGATCGTTTTGCTCGGCGACGCGGCCGACGAGGATCTGCTGCTCGAAGAGGACGTAGAAAACGTCGATGTTTTCGCCGCGCTGACTAACGCTGATGAAGCAAACATTATTTCGTCAATGCTGGCCAAACGCCTCGGGGCAAAAACGGTGATGGCATTGATTAACCGCGCGGCATACGTTGACTTAGTCCAGCGCGATATCATCGACATCGCGATTTCGCCCCAGCAAGCCACGATCGGCAGCTTACTTGCCCACATCCGCCGCGGAGATGTCGTCAAAGTGCACTCCTTACGGCGAGGCGCTGCCGAAGCCATTGAAGCAATTGCCCATGGCGATGAGGGCTCCAGCCGCGTGGTCGGGCGCACCATTGAAGATATCGAACTTCCACCTGGCACGGTAATCGGCGCGATCGTGCGGGGGAAAGAAGTCCACATGGTCCACCATGACACAAGAATCGAGGCCGAGGACCACGTTATTTTGTTGGTTACAAACAAGCGGCACGTAAAAGACGTCGAACGTTTGTTCCAAGTGAACGTGACCTTCATTTAAAAATAAACAAACCGCTTCGGTAACCTGGGGAGCCTGAAAGAAGGCATGAACCCTAAAGTCATTCAAAAAATTCTGGGGCTATTACTTTCGGTATTCAGCCTGGTCCTAGTTCCGCCCTTTTTGATTTCTCTATGGCTCAAAGAGTCGACGACGACTGCCTTTTTGCTCGCTATCGCCGCAACCGTTGGCGCCGGGATGGCGTTGTGGTTGCCGGTACGGAAGGTCAATCGTGAGCTCAAGTTGCGCGACGGTTTCGTAATCGTCGTTTTATTCTGGTTGGTCCTTGGTGTCACCGGAGCAATTCCATTCGTACTCGCCCAAGACATGCGCGTGGCGGATGCTGTCTTTGAATCCGTTTCGGGTTTGACCACCACCGGCGCGACGGTAATTGTCGGTATTGAATCGCTACCAACCTCCATCCAGTTTTATCGGCATTTATTACAGTGGTTGGGTGGCATGGGGATCATTGTGCTGGCCGTTGCGATCTTGCCGATGCTCGGGGTCGGAGGGATGCAACTTTACCGCGCCGAGACTCCGGGGCCGATGAAGGATTCAAAACTAACGCCACGCATCACCGAAACCGCGAAAGCGCTCTGGTACATCTACCTGAGCTTAACGATTGCCTGTGCGCTCGCTTACTACCTGGCGGGCATGTCATTTTTCGACGCCTTATGTCATAGCTTCTCGACTGTCGCCATCGGCGGCTTTTCGACACATGACAATAGCCTTGGCTATTTTGACAGCGTCGCAATCGAATCGGTCGCAATAATTTTCATGTTCATAGCGGCTATTAATTTTTCATTGCACTTTTTGGGATGGCGATTTCGCAATGCCAAACCCTACTTGTACGACTCTGAACTTAGGGCTTTTGCAGCCCTTCTCATGCTCGTATTTCTGTGTTGCTGGCTCGGTCTCGCGGTTTTTTATCCGCAGACTTCGTGGCTTGAAAACTTGCGCCATGCAATGTTCCAAACGATTTCGATCGGAACGACTACTGGCTACACCACCACAAGCTTTCAAGCCTGGCCGAGTTTTCTGCCCCTAGTGTTGCTTTTCATGAGTTTCATTGGCGGCTGCGCCGGTTCTACGGCGGGTGGCATCAAGGTAGTGCGTATGCTCTTATTGTTTAAACAAGGGGTTCGCGAAATAAAACGGCTGGTGCACCCCAGTGCCATCATCGTGATTCGCGTGGGCGACCGTCCAATTAGCGATCGCGTAGTCGAAGCGGTGTGGGGGTTTTTCGCGGCCTACGTTGCGATCTTCGTACTCTTAATGCTTGCAATTCTTGCTACAGGGCTCGATCAGGTAACAGCTTTCTCGGCCGTCGCCGCATGCTTGAACAATCTCGGTCCGGGGCTCGGCGAAGTCAGTTACAACTATCAAAATATTCCGGCGGCCGCCAAATATTTGCTCGCGTTCGCCATGCTGCTCGGCCGGTTGGAGATCTTCACGTTGCTTGTTCTACTGAGCCCCACCTTTTGGCGATCATGAGTAAAATTGTCGAGAACTTAGAAAAACTGCTGGCAGCCGGGCCAGAAACCCCGCTTTTGCATTTCGGTATTGCCAACGCGGTTGTCAACAGCGATCCGCACAAGGCAATCACGCATCTTGAGCGCGCGCTCGTGCTCGACGAGAACTATTCGGCAGCCTGGAAACTGCTGGGAAAAACCTTGACGGGAATCGACAACTCGAGAGCGATCGAGGTTTTCGAACAAGGTATTCGAGTTGCAGACAACAACGGTGATGTGCAGGCGGGAAAAGAAATGAATGTTTTCCTAAAGCGCGCTCGCAAGGCGCGCGATGAAAATAACTAGCTTTAGCTACCCGTTCGTCTGCATTATTCCGACAAGATCGCTAAGCTGCGCAAGTCCATGACGATCGAGATAATCAACGATCGTAGTAGACATATTCCGACAACAAAGCGGGTCGTAGAACAAACCAGTTCCTACTCCAACGGTGCTTGCTCCAGCCAGCAAAAACTCAATTGCGTCCTCACCTGAAACAATGCCACCTTGCCCAATTATAGGAATGCGGTGCTGCTTAGCGACCTGATAGACCTCAAAAACCTTAAGCAGCGCAATAGGTTTTATCGCGGGGCCTGACACCCCCCCTTGGTTGTTACCAATCACCGGCCTTTGCGTCTCGATATCGATTGCCATTCCCATCACGGTATTGATCACCGCAAAGCCATTCGTCCCTGCTTCAATACAACGGCGTGCGTTTTCCTTGATGTCGGTCTGATTAGGTGAAAGCTTGGTGATCAGCGGTTTATCGGTCGCTTGCCGGCAGGCCGCTACGACACGGGCGGACATGTCGGGATCATTGCCGAACGCAACACCACCCTCTTTGACGTTAGGACAGGAAATATTGATTTCGATGGCATCGATCGGTGAGTCGTCGAATATTTCAGTGACCGCCTGATATTCCTCGATAGTAGAACCAGAGACGTTAGCGATGAACTTCGTCTCGCCGAAATCGAGACTGGGCAAAATCTCATCGACCACGTGACGCGCCCCTGGGTTTTGTAAGCCGATGGCGTTGATAAGACCATTAGGGGTTTCCGCTAAACGGTGCGCTGGATTGCCAAGACGCGGTTCCAAGGTTGTCCCTTTGAGGCAAATGGCACCAACGTCTGTGTTGGAAAAACCGACGACCCGTGTGTACTCTTCGCCAAACCCAACACAGCCAGACAACAGGATCAGTGGGTTCGCGAGTTGGAGCCCGCAAAAATCGATCTTTAGGCGCTCGTCGTTACTGACTTTTGCATCCAATGTTGAATACCAATGCTTCGCGTTGCGCTTTACGAGCCTGAAATTCCACCAAACACTGGCAATATTATACGCCTGTGCGCCAATACCGGTGTCGCCCTGGACCTAATCGAGCCGCTGGGCTTTGAACTCAGCGATCGAGAATTGAGGCGCGCGGGACTTGACTATCACGACCTGGCTAACGTCAGCGTTCACGCAAGCTACGCGGAGTATCGCCGAACGGTGCGCGATTATCCCATTTACGCGTTTTCGACGAAGGGCCAGAAGCGCTACTCGGAACAAACTTTCGAGCGCTCTTGTGTGCTGCTATTCGGCCCCGAATCGCGCGGCTTGCCGCAAGCGATCCGCGACGAATTAGGTGCCGCAAACGTACTTCGGATCCCAATGCTTGCCGATCAAAGAAGCCTTAACCTTTCGAATGCGGTCGCCGTTGCAGTTTATGAAGCGTGGCGACAAAACAGCTTCGCTTAGACCCAAGAAATTAGAAAGATTGCAGAGCAAAACTAAATCTCCGAAATAAAACGAACTAGGCATCTATTTCAAACTGGTCTGGATCGGATTGCTGAAGCATTAAGCATACGACGCCGGATACATTAAGAAACCGTAAAATATCAGAGAATTACCGTCTTCCATCGAAGCTCAATGTCAGCAAAAACTTCCTATCCGATCGGTGGATTCCAGTCTTATTTGCAGAATTTGTGCGCAATGGAAACAGCATGAACTTTTTGTTAAGACTGAGTAAACGGAATTAAACCGAATAAGAAAGGACTCTCAATGCCTACTTCACTTCTCCGTCCCGGATTATCCATTTTTATCATCCTCTTCGTTTTTACGGTTTCACCAATCCTTCGAGCGAACTACTGTGCACCGACACAAACGCCATTTGTAGCAGCAGGTCCCAATGGCGCGAGTAACCTTCCCATTTATCACACTTATGACGCAGATAAACAGAAGGTTCGCCAGAGGTGGGAACGTAATGTGGCGCCAACTTTTTCAAGCTGGGGAGATGAGTTACTCGAGTTAACATTACTTAACGAGAACGATTACAGCACGTATTCAGGTAGTTGGTCCTATTACTACAAGTTTCTCCAAAGTTCTTCGAACGAGATCAGGGACTGTCCAACAACTACGCCACCTTACATTTGCACGCAGGCTTCGTGGAGTGTTGTCGGATATTCGCGATGTATAAATGGCTTTCGTCTTTCTGGCTCGACCTGCATTGAATCAGACTCGCGGTTTCGCGAATGTCCTACAATTGAGAAGCCGGCCAAAAATAGGGGCTGTTCCCCAAATAACGTCGGCAACCCGTGTAATTCGGGCAACGGAAACAAGTACCACAGAGAAGGCATTTACCGGTCAGGGGGTAGCTTCCCACTAGAATTTTCCTTGACGTTTAATTCCGCAGAAGAGGAACCTTGGCAATACCGTTTTGGTGAAAACTGGCGTCATAGCTTCGATGCGCGAATATTAGGGATGAGGTTTGCGTCAACGACTTATCGAATAAACGATGTCGTTACCGGCCCTGATCAATTCGTGGTTTACTCACCTGAAGGAAATGTTGAGAGATTTATTCATCAGGACAACGGGCAGATAACTAACGCGGAAGCCGATGCCCGGGGCAGATTGGAAATACAAGCAGACTTTAAACTGCTTTACACCGATGCTTCGGGTGCGCAAACACTGTTTGATATAAATGGGGAGATCCTTGAGTCGAGAAGCAATGATGGAATAGTTATTACCTACCAACATATCAACCCAACCAATAACCAACTTCAAGAGTTCTCAAAACTCGAATCCGTAACAGACCAATTCGGCAGAACGATTACATTTTACTACGACGGAAACGATCGGATCTGGAAGATCACCGATCCTGCGAATAACGAGTATCTATTTGCTTATGCAAACGGGAATCTCTCAACCATCACCTACCCGGATCTAACGCCTGGAGTTCTGACGGACAATCCAGTCAAACTGTTTCACTATGAGGATACTAACCACCCGAACTTTCTGACTGGGGTAACCGATGAGCGTGGTTTAAGAACTTCGACTTACACATATCATTCGGATGGAAAGGTTGCGACGAGTCAACGAGCCGGCGGTGTCGATTTCGTTGATTTGACTTATAACCCTGGGGTCACGACGGTTGTTGACGCATTCGGCGAGTCGCGAGATTTTCACTATGGCGTTTATCACGGCGTGCTCAAACTTCAACAGATTACGAGCATCACCGGCAACGTGACGTGCGAGCATTGTAAGAACAAATTCAAGGCCGCTACCTACGATGCGAATGGAAACCTTGCCACGTCGACTGATTTCAACGACAACATCACCTTATACAAATACTCTTCAGACAACCTCCAAGAATGCCGCGTTGAGGGGCTCCCTGGGCCCGGAATTGACCCGGCGATGCGCAAATTCGTCACAGAATGGGATTCATCATTACGAAGACGCACGAAAGTTACTTTGTTTGAAGCGGTCAATCAGAACGCAACGCCACCAACAAGCTGCGACGATTTGAGCTTCAATTGGGATCCTTTTTTAGAAACCTCATTCACCTATGTAGATCGACGCCTCAAAACCGAGACGAAAAAAAGCTTGATCGGTGACGCAACGCCCGATCCCGATCGGATCACAACCTATACCTACTTCGGGGAAACAGCCGGTGACCCGACGATACTCAACGGTCTATTGAAGCGGATTGATGGTCCAAGGACTGATGTGAATGACTATACGGATTTCGAATATCGCACGACGACCACGGCGGACTATACGAGCGGTGACCTATGGAAGGTCGTCAATGCGCTTGGACATGAAACGGAGTTCACTAAATATGATGTGCATGGCCGTCCCATCGAGTTAGAAGATACCAACGACGTTGTAACGCAATTTACCTATCATCCTCGCGGTTGGTTAACGACTAGAAACGTCGATGGTCAAACAACTGAGTTTATGTACGACGACGCGGGGCTCGTGTCGCATATCGTGCTCCCCGACGATTCGGCTTTAGCCTATTCGTATGATGGCGCTCAACGACTCGAACAGATCGAAGAAGGCGTGTGGAGTGGTGGTGTATTTAACGGCTCCGGAGACGTCGTTAAATACACACTCAATGCTTACGGTGGGCGCGAAATTGAGGAAACGTTACGGGGCGGCATTAGCGGTACTCTCAAGAGAAAAATCGAGCGTGTCTATAACAATCTCAATCAGCTGGATGAAATTTTAGCCTACGTCACCAACACCACTTATAACCAAACTGATCTCGCCCAAGATCAAAACGGCAACGTTACCCAGACAACCGATCCGAGAGATCCTTCTATCTTTACGGCGAGCATTCATGACGCTTTGGAACGCGTCATTACAACAAACAACAAGACTCCCAACGGAACAACCGCCGAGATCTTGACCACGTTTCGATATGACGCACTCGATAACGTCGTTGAGGTAACCGACCCCAATGGTAACGACACCGATTACCTCTACAACGGTTTTAGCGATCTCGAGCAGTTAACCAGCCCGGATACTGGAATCACAACGTATATTTATGACGAAGGCGGAAATCAGGTTCAACAAACCGATGCGCGCGCAATTGTCACGAACTACAGCTACGACGCCCTCAACCGATTGACCTTAATCGACTATCCAGCGGATACCGATACCTCATTTACCTTTGATGAATCCGCGGGGATCAATGGCATCGGGCGGCTGACGACAATGACCGACGAGTCCGGCACCACTCAATGGACCTACCATCCACGCGGTACCGTTGCCTCTCGCTCGCATGACACGGTGCAGAACAGTGTCACCCATAGGCTCACGACGAGCTATACCTACGACGACGCGGACCGGATCAACACCATGACCTACCCGAGCGGCATGGTGGTCACGTATAACCGTGATGGTAATGGCCGGGTGGATTCGATCGCCGTATCGGGTGCGCCCAACATCAGCGGCACCATCGTTTCAAACATCCAATACGAGCCGTTTGGCCCGCCGCATACCATGAATCTAATGAACGGTATTTCGGAAACACGCACCTACGATCTGAGTTACCGGTTAAAGTCCATCGACTCATCCGATCCAGAACTCAGAAGCTATGCCTTTGATTACGATGCAGCCGACAACGTCGAGAAAACGACAACCACGTATGAAGCACCGTTAGGTACGCCCATCGCGCATATCCAGAACTTTCAGTACGACGACTTGAGTCGACTCACCTACGAGGACAACACGGCCGCAACGAACATTGGAGAGTATTACAGTGCGAACGAGTACGAATACGACTTCAATGGTAATCGAATCCGTCACAAGGCTTACGATGATGTGGGCGCGCTTGCCAACGATCGGCCCTATGCAATGGTCCCGGGCACCAACAAAGTGGCAAGTGCATTCCTGCATGACGCTGCCGGCAACATGACGTTTAACAACAAGACGAACACCACACTCGTTTACAACGACGCTGGTAGGCCCAAAGAATCTATAAAAGGGAGTACGCTACGATTCAGGAGCCTGTATAACGGACTGGGAGAAAGGGTTGAGAAAGAGAAGACCGATGCTCCGCTCACCTATGTCTATCACTACGACGAACTGGGCCGAATGCACTCCGCCGCTGTCTTCTACACTGGAACCCTCATATACCATCATGAGTACGTTTTTCTCGAAGATAGGCCGGTAGCGGAGTTCTATACCGGCCCAAACGCCGCATGGAATCGAATATCCTTCATGCATCTGAATCAGGTTAACCAGCTTAAATACATGACCAAAGAAACCGGCGAGATGAATTTCCTCCATGAAGCCGCCAACGCCTTCGGGCAAAAAGGGCTCGAGAATTTCAACCCAGACGGCGATTCACTATCCAATCACCCAATCATGCGTGGATTCCCAGGCCAGATTTGGGATTCGGAAATAGGCGCGCACCAAAATTATTTCAGGGATTACAGCCCGTTCATGGGGCGGTATACGCAGAGTGATCCGATTGGGCTTGGCGGTGGATTGAATACTTATGCGTATGCGCGAAACAACCCAACTACCCTTATTGATCCATTCGGTTTGGATCCTGCGATTAATTGCATCAACGACAATGGAACTCTAGATTTAGCCTGCTTTATTCCTGTTTCAGAGGATGCTTTTGACGCGGCAATGGAGCATATGGCGGAAACCGGAGCCGAATGCGCGGAATGCGCAAGCATGTGTGCTTTAGAATCAGCTTTCGGGGATTTTATAGTCGAAATCGGAAGCGAGATCACGGAAGAGGTGATGGAAGATATAGGCGGTAATAAGCTGAGTAAGTTCGTCCCGCTTTTCAAAAAGGCCCTTAAGATCGATTCAGCACTAGGTACCGGAGAATGCCTAATCGGGTGTGCTGCAGCCGTGTTCGATGATCGAAATCCGTAAGATATTAAAGAAAACCTGTCGGGTAATTCTGGCGGGATTAGTGATTCTTGTGTTTGTAGCAGCTATGTTTGAAGTTAGATTGGGAAGGAGAAGTGTAATTGGGGATGGAAGTCTGGCAGATATCCACGCATGGGAAAACATCGTAGAAACGGCGGTGATTCTAGTAGTTTGTGTTCTGCTCGTCGGGCTTAATCATGTTCTTGGAACGTCCAAGGACGACAGGGACTAAAAAAAGAGTGCCGAAAACTAGATTTGAAGAGGCCAAGAGCCCATTGCATTAGAAATGATTAATGCGATGAACGGATCACTCAATATGAATCAAAGAATCAAAGGGGTCAGAGCCCTTTTCTATAAAAAAAATAGTTGGAGCGCTGAGTGATCGAGCTTCGAAATTTCCTGAAGCTATCGCGCGCCAATACACCTTTCGGAGAATAACTCTTCCACATGTACTGATGCTAAGGAGAAGTCGTCACCGAAGCCGACAATCGTCTGGAAACATAATCTTCGTTGCCCGCAGTTCCGAACTCGGCGATCGCATCGAGATCAAATACATCGTACGTCAACGCACCTTCTTGGACTCCAGCAGTCGCCACACAAGTTAGGGTGACTTCAAACTCGCCACCAATTCCGCCGACCGAGAAAGTTGTTGGTGAGGTAAAACAACTGGTTGTGGTTAACGTTTGATGAACACCCCACTCCAATCCGCTGATCGCCGCGTAATGCGCACGGGCACCGAGCGTCGAAAGCGCGGTCGAAGTTTTCTGTAGTCCCACAATGCTCACCAGGAAGCCAGCCAATAGCGAGACGATAACAATCAAAAACACTGCGCCTAGCAGCGTAAATCCACGACTTTGATCAAAGCGTTTCATGGCACATTTGGAATATGAATTTGCTGCACAATAGAAACTTGCTCACCGACCGCATTAGCGTCGGCAACCGTAAGGCGCACGGTCAACAACCCCGCACGACTTGCGCTACCCGGATTGTAAGTAAATTGGCAGCTCACCACGTCATCGACGAGCACACTCGGAGTAACGCCCCCCGGGGGTGATGTCGGCTGTGCCGCAGTGATCGCATATCGGTCAAAACGCTGAAGCTCACCAGTCCCAAGATCACATACATAGCTAACCGGCGTATCCACGATATGGAAGCGTTGATTGGGCGAGGCGAACGGAAAGGCGTTTCCCGGGTCGTGACGGAAGGTTAACGTCCGGAAGACCGTATTGAAGGAATCGACTGCGGCAACGTTATCGCCGCAATACGCGTTGGTATCCGCTAGGCCCACACAATCGGCCGCGCTGGTGACGGGCGGATTGCCGGTATTAAAAAGCACCATGCAATCAACGGTTGGATCAGCCAAGCAAGTCGTCGTCGTCGCGCCGCCGCTGGCTTGGATCTGGCCAAATTGTTTCAACTCACCGATTACATCGAAACTATCGCTAGTGGCCGCCAGGTTGAGCGGATCGCTCGCCCCAACCGGCGCCA
Organism: Pseudomonadota bacterium; assembly: GCA_039030125.1. Classification (GTDB taxonomy): domain Bacteria; phylum Pseudomonadota; class Gammaproteobacteria; genus JBCCEV01. The sequence continues at coordinate 24,593 of JBCCEV010000007.1, forward strand.
AAGCCGCGCGGTACCGACCTCCTGTGCGAGTGCGCAGAAACTCAAGCGCGGTACCGGAGATCCTTAAACTGTTGGGAAGCGCAAGGCGCGCTTCTCGGGTGAGGCGGTTGAGCGCCGTGTCAGCACCATCGACCAGGCCGACCCGGCGCGTCGTGTCAACAAACCCAAGAATGGGCCGCGCGATGTTGAAACCGGCGACCGCCACAATGATGCCCACGATCAGTATCACCGCGATCAACTCGATCAGCGTAAAGCCGTGGTCCTTGGGGCGCCTCATTGCGGATTGGTGCGATAAGCACTCATGCGAATGGGCTCATTCAGCGCCGGATGATTAACGGTTACGTCGACGCGCAAGACTTGGCCACTGTTGCTCACCGCCGCGGGCGATCCCAAAGACACACCGCTATCCTCAACCGCTATGGAAACCGAATAGCCTCCCAAGCCTGCTACCGGCGTGCCGTTTTGATCCTGTGCGCCACTCGTCGCCAGCCCGTCATAATCGCAGACATCGTCAAAGCTCGCTCGGCCGCTTTCCCCACCCATAAACGCAGCACCCCCGCAGGGAACGCCGCAGGCACTCGCCGTGCAGTCGAGCAGGCAACTATTGTTGGGACTTGCGGCAACAAAATCAGGATCGCAAAAACTCTGAAGAACAATTTCTTCCAAGTGCGCCCGTGCTACCGCGCTGCCCTGCAGTTCTATCATCGGATCGCTGCCCCGAGAGATCGCGTTACCAATCACGAACATGAGCGTTACCGCGGCGATCCCAACAACCACAATGGTTGCGATCAACTCAATGAGCGTAACACCGTCGATTTTTCTAATTAAGTGCTGCATACCCTGTGTTCGGCGCAACCTGAAGACTAGACGACCCGATCGTGACCTGCAGAGCGGCAGGCAAGGTGATCAACGTTGAGGTGCCGACGGCGAGTGGCCGGCCAACGTGGTCGAAATCGAATTCCAAATTGCCGATCGAGATCCCTGAAGGCGCGTTAGCAAATAGGTTTTCAGGATCATCAATGTCGCTGGGATTAGCGCTGGCCCCAGCGCGCGCGATGGGTTCCAGAAAAGCTGGATTAGAGTTATCGCGGCAATTGGAACCCCCGATGTAACGTCTTACCCGCACCACATCATTAACGCCGTCGAACAACACATTGGTAGTGCAGCCTGAGGCAATCGCAAGCTTATGCGCGTAGCGCACGAAGCTTAAGATTTCTTCCTCGTAACCTCTTTGCTCAAAAGCAGAAGTCGTCACGAAGCGAGGAGCGGCAAAAACAGCAAGGATCCCGAGGATCACAATCACGGCAATCAGCTCGATGAGAGTGTAACCCTCAAGTCTACCCCTACCGCTCACTCTTACCTCCACGACTTCACGCTTCGCAACGCCGCCTCAAGCGCGCTAGCGCCGCGTTGATCGTTAGTCAGTTTCCTTAACTCTGCAAGTAGAGACAAATAGTCGAGCAGGCCTGGACCGTCCGCGATCGGGTGTTTTGTACCCTCCTCTACGATAGCCCGCGCCTGGTTCACGTTTTTATCAATCAGCCACTGTGCCGCACGTGTTCGAAGCGGCAAGTAACGCGGATTCAAGTATATTCCCGCTTCGTAAACGCGCTGGCTTCGCTCTAAGCGCTCGTCGAAACTAAGTGCAGGATCGACAATCTCAACCTCCAACCGGCCAAGCGCTATTGCCGCGTTATAGGGGTTCATCTTCTCGGCCCGGTTGAGCGCATCACGCGCCCTGTCGATCAATACCGCTTTCACGCTCGGCTCCTTAGTCACGCGCGCTGCGCCGGCGTACAGCAACCCAAACGCGATTTCGACGAGATCGCTATTTTGAAGCGTTTTCGCGGTTAATAGATCGTTCTGCGCGGCCTCCAGATCCCCCGTGGCCAGTGCCGCGACGCCCCGTTCGTAGTAGCGCGACATACCGACATTCAAACTCAGCGAAACAATTGGTATGGCCACGAGAGCGACAAGAACCACCGCCAAAATCCGTGGGCGAAAGTGTGCGCCGAGATCAAACCTATAAGCCTTTGGCGCCGTTAGCGCGTCAAAGCGCGACAGTAGCAGCGCAAAAAGCAAGGCATTCGCGGGCACGAAGAAACTGTACGAAAAGAAAGCGTGAGCTAAGAACGCCAGGATCCCAGCACCGAGACAGGCGGACTCCAGGCCGTGCTTTTTCGATCTGATCGCTTGCAAACTTTGCCCAAGCACCAGACATACGAGCACAACATATAGAACCAAACCCAACCAGCCAGTCTCTATGAATATCTGAAGATAATCATTGTGCGCGTAATTGCCCGCCGAGGTGTCATTGGAGTCAGCGAAGGCGGGATAGATAAATCGAAAAGTGCCCGGGCCAAATCCGTGCCAGGGGGCAGCTTTGGCTGTCTCCACCGCAGCGCGCCAAATCAACCAGCGTTCGCTGACCGCAGCACGCTTGGACTCATAAAATGCACTATCGTCCCCAGCCTGGAAACGCAGCCCCAATTCTTGGAAGGCGATCGCCAAACGTTCGTTTGGTAAGCCCTCGTGAACGCCCTCGGTGATTTGACTTGGGGCGAGCGAAATGATCGAGGCGGAAACCCTTTGCTCCAAAAGAAAGTTCGCCATAAAGAACGCGGCGGCGACGAGCACCAAAGATTGCTTCAGCAATCGAACCCGCTGCTCACTGGGAACCATTAGGGCGAGAACAAAAAGGCCCGTTAAAAGGGCCCCGATCGCGCCGCGACTGGTCGAGAAGAAAATGGTGAACCATCCAAGGAAGACCGCAACAAGCAAAAGTGCTCGGTGAGTCCGCGATCGGAGTTCACCCTGTGCGGCATTTAAGAGGACGAAAGAAGCGAGTGACGCGAACGCCGCGAGCGAATTTCGCTGCACGAATGTCGACGAGGCAGCCGGATCATTTTGGATGAAATAGCCGAATAGCATGTGCCCGACCAGCAAGAAGACCGCGGTAGCTAACATTGTTGGCAGGGATACGAGCGATTTTTGTGCGTTGTCTAGGCTGGACGCCAGGAACGCAACGGGAAGCACAATGGCAGAGAAAATCGCGATCGCTGACGCGGCCGGCGCACTCGACAAAAAGGTGGTGGCAACCAGCCAAAACAGGAGCGCGATCTGGACACCACACAGGGGTGTGCAGAGAATCGGTGTCCCCGCGCGCGTGACAACCCAGATTTTCGCACCGAGCAGTAACACCAGCGATCCGCTCAGGGGTGCTAGAGACTCAAGCGAGAAACCTTGGATCGCTGCCGCCGACATAGCGACGACAGCGACCGACAGCCCTAAGGCCGCAGGTTGGAAGACTATGGAGATCGGTCGGTCAATTACACGTATTCGTAGTCGTCAAGACGGTTGGTGGATTTCCATTGGTGAACAACACACTGCAGGTGCCCTGGATAAAATCATCGACGTACCACTCGCCTGTGCCATTGGTAGCGTATCCCGACGTTAGTGGATCGGAACTCATAGCGTCATCGATAGATGCCTGGGTTAACCACCCGTTCGCATCGACGACAACGGTTTGCCCCTCCAAAACGACGCTCAGAGCCGCCGAGCTAGCACCGTCCGCAAGCCATTGAGCATGAGCGATCGCGATCGCGCTGCGCATGGCGCCGGCTAGACCTTCCACGGCTGCCTCTCGTGCCTCACCTTCGAAACTCGCGAACCGCGGGATCGCGAATGCCGATAAAATCCCGAGAATAACAATAACCGAAATTAATTCGATCAAGGTAAAACCTGTTTGATTGCGTTTCATAACCTGGGCCTCTTCGCTTTCATCTTTAATGTCAAACAACCTAGCGCGGGTGATCAACTATCGGCGATCTTTGCTCGCCTCTTTAGTATTTTGATGTGTCAGTCTAGTTATATGTCGTTTTCGCGTATTAATCGCGCGCACTTTTCGTTTCCGCTCGCACGATTCCTATAATCGTGAAGTCGCTCACAAATCACTGCAGAATCTCCCGATCAATGAGTTCCAACCGCGCGCTGCGCAAAGTGTCGCGACCGTCGTCAAAGCGCCCATTGTTGTTCGCATCGTCGAATACGGGAGTGATTTTTATTCGCACTCTTCCTGGGTCGGTCAACGCAAGATTCATGCTCGACTCCGCTCTTACCCGGTAAATCATCATTCGCTCGTCGAGCGCAAAAACAAACTGGCCGGGCTCAATCTCAGCCCAATTAATCGCCGACTCTCGCACGAAAACTTGCATGTCACCGCGGCCGACTCGGCGGACGAACTCGCTGAGACCGATGTGCCGATTGCTCTCGAGCCCGCCAAGGACTCGTAACTCCATGACGCGGGTTTGCATATCCTGAAATGCGGCCATGAATGTTGCGCGCTCGGCCGAGACTTCGATAGCGTCCAGGTAACGCATGAACGCCACCATTAAGATGGCAATGATTAGAATCGATATCGCCAGCTCTAAGCGCGATAGGTTTCGCTGCAGTGACGCTGTGAAAATCGCCATTCATCTCAACCCCCCGTTTTCACGGTTGCGAGGTCCCACATCGGTAAAAACACACCAAGTGCCAAAACCAGAACGAGTGCGGCCAAGAACACTATTAAGATCGGTTCGATTGTTTGACTCAAATTTCGAATGTCGTAATCGACTTCGCGTTCGTAGAACCCAGCAACTTCAGAAAGCAGCTCGTCGATTGCTCCGGATTCCTCACCGACATTGAGCATCTGCAAAACCAGCGGAGAAAACATCTCGCTTTGCGTCGCGCTGTTGGTTAGCGAATCGCCGCGTTCTATGGCCGTGCGCATTTCACGAATTCTGCCGCCGATATGTTCGTTATCTATGGCGCGGGAAACGACCGTCAAAGCTTGGATTAATGGCACCCCGGCGCTTAGCGTCATGGAAAATGATCGGGCGAACCTTCCTAACGTAGCACGGTATAAGATGTCGCCAATGATGGGGATTCGCAGTTTGTAGCGATCCCACACCAAACGACCGGCAACAGTCTTTACCCAAGACCGACATGCTAGAACGGCAGCGACAATTCCCGCCAGCATCCACACCCAGTAGGCGACGAAAAAATTAGATGTGCCGATCAAAACCCGAGTCGGCAACGGGAGCGCGACATTCGCACGCTCAAATACTTTCGCGAATTCAGGGATCACGACGATATTTATGATCGCAATTGCAATCGCCATGGCGATCACCACGAAAGTCGGATAACGCAGCGCGCTCTTGATGCGCGCTCTGGTATCTTTTTCTAGCTCCAGGTACTCGGAAATCTTCTGTAAGGCTTCATCAAGGCGCCCGGTATTCTCACCGACCCGCACGGTGTTAACAAAAAGCGAAGAAAAGACATGAGGGTGTCTCGAAAAAGCGTTGGAAATTGTGCGGCCACTTTCCAGGTCGATTTGGGCTTCACGCAATGCGTCCACCAAAACGATATTTCGGCTCGAACGAATTAAGCCCGTCATGGCCTGGTTAATCGGTACCCCGGCGCGCATTAACGTATACATCTGGCGCGAGAATAAAATGAGGTCGTCGAGTTCCGGACTACGTTGAAGATAACGCTTCTTAAATTCAAGCCAGACATCCGGCCGGGCTACCTGCTCGTTGATTTCGATCGGCGTGATACCCATCTGCGCAAGTTGACCCGCCACTGCCTCGGCGGTCGGCCCCTCGAGTAGGCCGCTCACCAACTGATGACGCGCTCGACCTTTGTAAGCGTAGCTCGCCATCTTAAGCCGGCGCTACCTGACCCACGCCCGATGTGTTGGCTTCAGCTTCAACCTCCGCCGAAACCTTGAGAACTTCCTCTAGGGAGGTGATTCCCTGCCGCGCATACGCCAGAGCCACCCTGTCGAGGCTCGCGAAGCCTTGTTGCTGTTGGGCTTTGAGTTTGAAGGCGGCAGCGTCGCCGCGGGCCAGCGCCTGTGATAGATCGTTGTCGATCTCAAGGAGTTCATAGACACCAATACGCCCTTGGTAACCGGTATTGTTGCAATGCGCACAGCCACGGCCTTTCTTGTATTCGTGCTCATCGCTACCGTTGGTGTTGGCTTCAAGCCATGCCGCTTCCCGGGGGGTCGGCGCGACTAACTGCACGCAACTGGCGCATACTCGGCGCACCAACCGCTGCGCGAGCACACCGTGCACAGAGGAGGCAAGCAAAAAGCCCGGAGCGCCCATATCCAGCAAACGGTTAATCGAGCTGACGGAGTCGTTGGTATGCAAGGTTGATAAGACCAAGTGCCCAGTCATGGCGGCGCGTAAGCCGATTTCCACGGTTTCTTCATCGCGCATTTCACCGACGAGAATAATGTCCGGGTCCTGGCGGAGCGTTGATCGCAGAACTCGCGCGAAGGTTAATCCTATCTCAGCGTGAACCTGTACTTGATTGATTCGCGGCAAGCGATATTCGACCGGATCTTCGACCGTGATGATCTTGGTCGCAGGGAGATTAAGCTCGCGCAATCCCGCATAGAGCGTGGTGGTCTTCCCGCTACCGGTTGGGCCGGTAACCAAGACCATTCCGTGCGGACGAGAAGTAATGGCCCGGAATCGGGCAAGTATATTCGCCGGCATACCAAGGTCTTCAAGCTCTCGTACACCCGCCGTTTGATCAAGCAGGCGCAAGACCACGGATTCGCCATATTGCACAGGCATTGTCGACATTCGCACATCAACTGAGCGCTCGAGTACACGCAAACTAAAGCGCCCATCCTGCGGCAAACGCTTCTCTGAAATGTCGAGATTTCCCATCAACTTCAATCGTTGAACCAGGGCTGCAGCAATTCGTTTTTCGTTCAATACTTGTTCTTGTAGGACGCCATCGATGCGCTGGCGGATCCGTAAAACACCCTCATCGGGTTCGATATGGATATCCGATGCGCCCACTTGGATTGCATCTTGAAAGAGCGTTTGCAGCAGTTTGACCACCGGCGCGTCTTGGACGTCAGCCGCGACCAGTTGGTCAACGTCGAAATCACCTTCGGCAAGCTCGTCGCTAAGTTCTTCGGCAAATTCGGTGATCTCTTCGGTGTGGCGGTACAAAGCATCGATTGCGGCAAGCAGATCAGCTTCCCGGCACACGGCCATCTCGATCGGCCGGGCAAGAATGCGTTGCAGTTCGTCGAAGGCAAAAATATTGGTGGGATCGGACATCGCCACCAACACGCTGTCGCCCTGATCTTTAAGCGCTAAGACACGGAAACGGCGTGCCTGGATTTCTGGGATCAGCTGTACCACCTCGGGTTCGAATTGGTAATGCAGCAAATCAATAACCGGTACGTTGAGTTGCGCGGAGAGCAGGTTCAGCAGTTCATCTTCGGCAACGTAGCCGTTCTCGACGAGTATGCGGCCCAGTTTTCGGCCGGAACTCTTCTGCGCTTGAAGCGCCTCTTCAAGCTGGGCGTTGGAAATGACGCCGTTATCAACAAGAAGGTCGCCTAAGCGGATTTTTTTGCGGGCCGACATAGCAATGCGCTTGGGCGAGTTAGCTCTGCTCGCCGTCGATGCGAGCAATCGCGCGATGCGCGTAGTTGCGAAGTTTGTCGGTTAGATCGGCCAATCCCAGTGCTTGCTCAAAAGCTTCCCGGGCCTCTTCTGCCTCTCCAATGTGGTTCAACGCTACCGCCAGACCCAACCACCACGCGCCACGCGTCGGTTGCGCGTCTAACGCACGATGATAGGCGCGCGCCGCTTGCTGCCAATCGCCGGTCTTTTGCGCAAGCGCACCGATGAAGGCGTGATAAACCGGATCCTCAGCGGCCCCTGGCGCGAAATTGTTGAGTGTTTCCAGAGCAACCTCATGGCGGCCACGTTGAACGAAGAGATGAGCAAGCAACTCGGCGAGCTCATGGTTCCTTGGGTCAATCTGCAGGCCTACTCTGAGCACCATATCCGCGCGCGCAGCCTTGCCTCCTCGGATCAGCGCTTGCGCCAACTCCAAGCGCACCTCCGTGCGCAACGGGTCTTCAATTAAAAGCTCGCGTAGGACCTCGATACCTGCCGCATCGCGCCCGTAGGCAAGATCGCGACGCGCGAGTTGCAGGCGGTCGGGGCGCCGGTCTTCAGCGGCTACTTTCTTCACCTGCCCTTGATAGTTCACGGCTGGGATATCAGCCAAGGACGGTTCTTTTTTTACCGATGCTGGTCGTTGCCCCACAGAAGCTGGAGATTCATCGGTGATCTCAAGCTCATTCACGAAAGTACCTTGGGTTGTGAGGTCAATCTCCCTCACGCTTCGCTCCGCGTGATTCGGCGCCGCGGCAATCATATCCCGCGACGACGGCACTATTGTTGATTGAGGCTCGAGTGGCTTGGTTTCAATGATCTTGAAGGCAGGCAACGGCGTCTCAAGCGCCAGATCTGGTATCCGCAGTGCCCATGATGGGTCCTTCGTGGCCTGCTGCGGCGGTTTTTCCGCAACCGCAAAATATTCGGTTGCGACCAACCAAACAATGGAGGCCAAAAGCGCGCCCCCAAACATCGCGATTAGCGCCCTACCAAACGGCAGCTTCGAAGCGCTAACGGGGTTTTGAACCTCCTCCCGCGCTGATCTCGGCAAGTCATCCCTCGCCGAGTCACCCTCGCAAGCCTTGCGGTCCTCGAGGTCGATGAGCATTTGGTTGATAACGCTCATTGGATCACCGCCATAACATCGGCAAAGAAGATGGAGAGTCCTAGCAGCGCCGACAGGCCGGCCAAGCCAAGACCACCGAACACCCAACGCCGTCGTCGCTCGGCGCGCGCTTCTTGCTCGTGGCAGCGGCGCGCATCAACGGTATCCGCGACCGCCGCTCTCAAGTGTTTTCGCTCAACCCGCAGCGCACCTTCGCCAAACGCAACCATCAGCGCTTTGTGGGCCAGGATATTGATCACCCGGGGGATCCCGCGGCTGGCGTTGAACAACGTATCGATGGCGCGCTCAGAAAACAGTGGCACACCGCGTGCGCCCGCGACGCTGAGTCGGTGGGTCACGTAAGCACGGGATGCCACGCGCGATAATGGCGCGAGTTGGTAGGAAAAGGTGATCCGCTGGCGCAATTGGCGAATCGATTCATTTTGCAAGACTTCATCGAGCTCAGGTTGGCCAAACAATACGACCTGAATCAATTTGGTTTTCTCTGTTTCCAAATTGGTGAGTAAACGGAGCGTTTCCAGCGTTTCGATGGGTATGGCTTGCGCTTCATCCAGACAAACTAGAACGCGGCGGCCAGCGGTATGAAAATTGAGTAGCTTTTGGTGCAGCAGACGAGTAAATGCATGCTGACCGATCCGCTCTGGATAGTCGATGTTGAGCTCATCGGCAATCGAAAGCAGCAGTGTGGTCGGGCGCAGGTAGGGGTTTGGCAGGTAGGCTACTTCGAATTCATCTTCGAGTTGGTTGATCAAGGTACGGCAGAGCATCGTTTTGCCAGTACCGACCTCGCCAGTAACCTTTACGAACCCCTCACCGCTGCGCAGCGCCACGAGGAGTACGTTCAAGGCATCCTGATGCCCTGCCCGACTCATGAAAAACGAAGTATCCGGTGTCAAGGTAAATGGCATTTGGGTGAGGCCAAAATGATCTAAATACATAAAGGGTCCCCTTAACTACTCGGGCGCCGGCTTTCCATAACCGATTCCATGGCTGCGGCGTTCGCGCCATTGTTCGAGCTTTCTATCCATTCGCTCCAGATTACGTTGCGCTTGGTTTAGAGCAGTTGCCCATTGCTCCTGGCTCTCAATGACCAGCGGACGGAGCAAGATCACCAATTCGCTTTTCACCTGCGTCGAACGTTTTTGTCGGAACAAAGAGCCCACCAGAGGCAAGTCCCCCAGCGCCGGTGTTTTCGCGTCCAGTTCGTCGTCGCGGTCTTGCATTAGGCCGCCGATCACGACGACCTGGCCGTTTCTGGCCCTAACGATGGAATCCGACTCCCTCACTGTACTGCGTGCGAGCGGTAGGGTTTGATTTACCCCAGCGATGGCGATGTTTTTCTGCTGATCGACCACCTGACTCACCGTCGGGTGGATATGCAACATTACCTCCCCGGACTCGCTGATCTGCGGTGTAACATCAAGCGCAATACCGGAGAAAAACGGTGTCAGTTCAATGTTTGGGGTAGTCTGGGTTGTAGTAGCTGTGATGGTTGTCGTCGAGACGTCGGTTACGAAAAACTCATCGGTACCGACTTTAATGATCGCCTTCTGGTTATTCATTGTCGAAATTCGCGGGCTTGATAAAACCTGCACGTTTCCCTGATCCTCGAGTAGCTCTATGAAAGCCGTGAAATCGCGGCCGTTGAACGCGGCGGAGAAAACACCGCCGAAGGCCGAAGCCGCGACCCCGGCAATATTCGTTGTTCCTGGAATTTGGGTGGCGTCCGCGCCCGCAATATCACTCAAACCCGATTCGCCGACGAGATTGGTGCCTCCACCGGTGTGAAGGAAGGAGAAGTCACCCGCTACCGCTGCCCAGTTGATCCCCGCTTGAAAACCTTCGGAAAGCGTAACCTCGAGGATTTTGGCCTCGAGAATAACCTGCCGCTGAGCGATCAGTTGCGTGGCTTGCAAAAACGCTTCAACCTCACGCAACTCGGTGGGGATCGCGCGGACAACCACGACGCCCGATTGGGGATTCACAACAACGCTGCGGCCCTCATTGCCACCGACGATGGCCTGAAGGGATGCCTGCAACTCATTCCAGAACGAGGTTTCCGGATGAATCGTACTGATTTGAGTACCTACCACCGTGCGTTGTCCCCGATTATTACTTTGCTCTGTTTGTTGTCCTGTAATTTGGGTGGTGCCGGGCCCTTCCTGAAGCGTTCCTGAGCTCACGAAAGTCGCCGAGGTGCCGCTGCGCGAAAGGTTGAGATAATTGATTTGATAAACCCGCGCTTCCAGGCGTGCCGGTAAAACCTGGAAGCCATACTCCGTTTGGTTGAACTCGAAACCGTAAACATCCCGCGCCGCTTCCAACACTTCTGGAATACCAACGTTCTTTAGGTTTAAGGTGATTGTGCCAGTGACCTCAGGATGCACGACCATGTTGTATTCCGTGCCGTCGACAAGGCTCAAAAAAAACTGATCGGCCGCGACGTCGTTGACCGAAATATCGAATCTTTGATCGTCCTCGATATTGGGGACATCCGGAACATCAAGACGTAAGGTGGGGATAAGCTCATCGGAGATGTCCGGTTCCGCTAGCGGCGCTTCGACCTGCAACTGGCGCTCGATCTGCTCCAATGTCGTAGTCCGCGGGGCAGGATTCTCACAGCCGACTAAAAGTAATCCGACGATGGCAACCAAACTGACCGACAACCGGTTAGACCTACACATTACCGTTCACTCTCGATTGGTTGCCGCACTTGCTTGGCCAGCAAGCGCACCGTGCGCTCATCGTTCAAATAATCGATGACAACGAAACTTGGATGGATCTCAAGGACCGTCGAATTCGCGACCCTATCGCCCACGCCCACGATTTGCCCGTTGAGAATCGCCACCCGCTTCTCCTCGGTGATCTTCACTCCGCTCAGGACGAAACCACCGACTTGCTTTTGCTGGATCCGCGCCACCGAAGCCAAATGCGCGCGCGGCGGCTGGGTCGGATCGGTTAACGCAGCAAGCACTACGCTGTCGGCGCTTAACAGGCAAAGGACGAGAGTCGACAACTGCTTCATCGTTAGACCCCAATCCAGCGACTATCAAGGCTCAAGGTGTAAACCGTCACTTCGATATAGGCTTCAGGGTGCTCAGATACTTGCAGATGAACCGAGTCCCAGAAAAACCGCCACGGTAGTGATTCCAACGCGCGAAGGTAATCTATGGTGGCGAGATAAGAACCGGAGAAACTGATCTTAAAGCCGTGCCGATAAGCATCCGCGGCGCCGCCTTTGGGGGCCCCGTCGGCGTCACCGTTCAACAGTGACTTTGCGCCTAAACCTTCCAGTGCAACAAACCCCAAACCTTGGAAGTCTTGTAGCACCGATTGCAGAACCTGGGTCGTCTTGTTGGGGGGAATGAGTTCTCCAGCGCGGGTTTTTATTTCTTGTTCAAACGCCAAGATTTGTTGCCTGGCGGCGTTCATCGAATTCCGCAACGCGTTGTTGGGGTCCTTGGCCGCGTTCGCTTTGACCGTTGCGATTGCCGTTTGCGTTTCAGTAATGCTTGTGCGCCCGGAATCAAGCGCTCGCATGACCTTGGCGCGTTCCAAGGCCAGTGGTTGTAACACAAGGCTGTGCCAAGTGAGGCCGGCGACAAGGACGCCCGCAACGAGGACCAACACCCGTTCTTTAAGGGTCAATTGATCGAGCCGCTCGCCCAAGCTAGATAGGCTATTCATCACTCGCCCCGGCGAGATTTTTGGTCTGCAGCGAAAAGGTGATCTCAGGCAGGCCACCACCAGCGGCTGCAAGATTCAGATCGCTAAAACTAAGACCGGAGAAATTTTCTTCGGCGCGCAGCTTGCCAATGTAACGGGGAACAAGATCCGGCAGAAGAGCACGTCCTTCGATACCCACCGCCCGACCGCCCTGCGCGATTTGAACGGCGGTGACCCAAGTACCGTCGACATGCTGCCGGGCAAGACCTTCAAGAAACCCAGAGAGCCCTTCAAGGCTGCCGTACGCTCCCGCACGGAGTTTGTTGGCAATCCTCTCGGTAAGCTGCAATCGTGTTTGCGTTAGATCATGCTCGGCTTGCAAGGCGGCATTGGTTTGCGGCGCGGGGTAATCGATCTCGACCTGGCGCAACGTGGCACGCGCGTTCTCGAGTTCCGAGTTAACGGATCCCAGTTGTCTTTTAAGGGGCGATAGGCGTTGATATTCGTACAGGCTGTGCCCGGCCGCGCCGAGCACGAGGACCAAGGCTAGCACGAGCATCGTCCCCGACGACAAGGGGGTGCGCACCGGCCGAAACTGCGCCTGGTAGAAATTGATCTGTTGCATCAGGCAGCCTCCCCCCGGCGCAGCGCAGCGCCAAGGGCGGCCAAACAATGCGCTTGAAGATCAGTGTCTGGAGTCTGCTCCATCTCAATGATATTGGCGTAGTCGATCTGGCGGGCCGGGATCCCAAGTTGGCTAGACAAATAACTGTCCATGCCTTCAATGTGTCCACCGGTTGGACCGACGACAATCCCGCTGACCGGAGGCCGTGAAAAATGACTCTCGTAATAATCAAGCGAGCGCTGGACTTCGATGACGATACTGTCAAGTAATCCTTCGATCTCATCACTAACAGCCGTGTGGCCACTCGCGTGCAGCCGCTGCCGCCCCAAATCGAAGCGACGCGAAAGAAACAGCGTCCCTTGGTGAGTGATGACGATAAGACCGGAACTTTGTTCAAGATAAACAAATGCCGCACCAGCGCCATCTTCTGGGAGCTGCATCGCAATATTGCGGATCGCGAACTCAGGAATATCGATAACGTCGAGCTGAAAACCGCTGTCGGTCAACATCGCCACGGTGTTTTGAATATTCTCGCGGCGCGCAACCACAGCGTAGAGCATCGCTTGGCCAGCTCTGAGATCGGGCACTTCAAATACTTCCACCGCGGCTTCGTCGGGTGAGAAGTCAACCAAATCCTTGATCCGCCATCGAACCGCTTCTGCCAGCTCGTCGCTCGGCACATCAGGCCGTTCCACGAGAACAAGTGTGTAATCGCCAATCGCTAGCACGGCAGTGCAGTCGCAATCGTCGAGGTCGTTAGCGCGGCAGATTTCCGCCAAAGTCTGCGGTAGATCGGCTGAAGCGGTGACTTTGCGGTACTCGGCGAAGGTAAGAGTAGGCGCGTTTTCTGAGCGCTTCACGCGTGCTAAAGCCACGCCTGAGGACGTCAGATGCACGGCGATCGAACTCGCCGAGGACTTCTTTCTACCGCGCCAATTCAGCATGATGAGATTGCGCCGGTGCGCTTTCTCCGACTGCGTCGCCTCAATACGACTACGATAGATTATAAGAAACTTCTGTAGAAATATCTAATAAGTTATTAATTCAAATAGATATTATTGGGCATATCTAGTCTTATCCGTGATGGCGAGACTCGCGCGCCACCATATCTAGTGTCAGATCGCCGCAGGAGATGGACTGCTTGTGCTTAGGCTCACTCCCAGGGCTCTCGGATGTAAATGACTTCCTGGCGCCCCGGGAAAATACCGAAACTGGCGCGCGCGCTCGGGTCATCGGTGTATGAACCGTCGCCATTCCAATCGTGTTGCAACCAGGGCAGGGACGCGCCCCCAAGATCGACCCGGATGTCGACATGGCCTGTGTTTGCGGCCCCCGGGGCCGCGAAGATCAACGGTTGCTGCCCGCCTAGCAATCCAAATGGGGTGCCCGCGGCGGGTGCGGTGATATTCGTCGTTCCGCCCACACCGATGAGCGTTACCGGATTACTGTCGCCATTAATCTCTGGCGGCGATGAGGCATCGGTAAGACGGATATGCGCCGCCAAATCCAAAGCGGTGCAATCCGCTGGCGGCACCGCGTCGTTATCATCGGTGTTGATTGTAAAAACGCCGTTTCCACCGCCCGCGTCAATAAAATACTCGGCCCGCAAGGGTACTGTAAGGTCCAGCAACTCAGAGCCGCTGGCGCTGCTTAATACCAACCGCCCAACCCTCATTTCAACGGCCGGATCGCTGATCCCGCCAATCGTGTGAGCGGCCGGCGTCCCCGTGGCGAGTGTCGCTTTGGCGCCACCGGTATTGCAGATTGCGGCCGGATCGGCGTGACAGACGCCGTCGCTGTCCTCTAGATCACTGGCGGGTAGGGCCAGTGATAAGGTCGGCGAGAAAGCGAAATCCAAAGGCGCGACCTTCGAATAATTAAACGTATCCCCGGTCAATTCGAGCGTGAATGCACCATCGAAATCGGTTTGGTTCGTTAACGTCACCGATCCCGTCAGGTTTTCCGTGAACGTGGGACTCGCGGCAACGACCGGCGCCGCGTGCGCATAATCTCGGTTAGGGATAAGACCTGAAAACTTGATAAAATTCTCAGTGGAGTCCGCGTAGTTGTTGGCCAACGCGCCGCTTGCGGTATAAGCCTCGATATTGATCTCCTGCGGGGTATCGATCAGAGCAAAAGGCTGACCGAGATAGGTGAACCCGCAATTCCAGCCGCCAGTGGCGTTACGCGGCATGAAATTCGCAGTGCTGGCAACATCGATGTAGGCGGGAATAAAACGGCCAACGTAGCTGCTGTGCCCTCGAATATTTGAGGTTTCGCCACCGCCGATACTCAAGTAATCACCGGTCTGCGCTGCGGTGATTTCAATAACGCCGACCTCGTCAAAGTTCGCATCGGTGATCGATTGGACGCTACCCCCGCTAAAGGGTCCGACCCGGGCAGGGGATCCGCCAGCGGTTAATCCCGGATCCTCGGCACTCACAGAGGACGGCAACAACAAAACACCACCCAGCGCTGCCTTGCCATCGCTCATTGCGCTGGTGTCGTAATTTTCGGGCACAGTATTGTTACCGCCGGGCGTGGGACTGAGATCTGCATTGTTGCTGGGATCCAAATCACCGCTTTCGTGACCGTCAGGTATACCATCAGCATTTAAATCATCACCGCTATGCCAGGCTACCGGCGTCAAGGCGACGGTAAAATCCTCTCCCGCGATTTCGAACACCCCACCAGCCGCCGTTGAGGCGCCTGGGTTGGCACCACCCAAGCTGTCTGTCACCTCAACGTGAAAGCCGAAAGGTCGCGTCACAAATTGATTGGTGACGCCCTCAGCGGTGCTGCCGGAGACATCGGTTACAGCGCGCAACGAAACTTGGCCGGCATCGTTGTATTGCAAAACGATCGTGGCGCTCGGCGAGAAATTTAGCGATACCGTATCGCTCGGCACGAATGGTCCTTGATCAAATGCCGCAACACCAACCGCGTCCACCTCGCCATCGGTATTGCCCGTACAGTTGGTCGCTGGCACATGACACTCAAAACCGAAATCGACATTTTGACCCACTAGAGGCTCGACAGTCGTGCAGCCAGAGCCGCCATCATCGCGCAAGACTTGCGCCTGAATACCGGCCGATGGGCGTCGCGAAATCTGGGTCGGCACCGTATCGAAATCAATGATGATGTCCCGGAAGTCAATTTGCGCGTCCTCGACCTCGCTTTTGGCCTCTGTATCGAGCGTATCGATGTCCACCGCGGGATCGACTGCTGTTTGACTGAGGTTCAAAACAATCTGACTTTCCGTGCCATTCCACGTATAGGTGGAAACCGCGCCGCCGCCCATATCGTTGAAATTGGCTGGCGTTCCAGTGACCAATGACCAATTCGACGCGGCACCTGAGCTCGTGATCGTCACTATCGTGGCCGCCGCTGGTGGCGAGGCGATGTCTGCGACATCGTGGGCCGTAATGGTGACCTCAGAAGGTTGGCAAGTCACACCAATCGCGCTGTCAACGGTGATCGCGTAGTGATCATGGCGTTGGCAGCTTCGGAGCACTTGGCGGTTTAGCTCTTGTTCCACCACGGTGAGCGCCCGCGTGTAGATGCGAACCTCGTCGATCGAGCCGTTGAAACTGTTGCCGCCGTTCGCCGCTTGACCAATGTTTAGGATCCGATTGGCATCAAAGGCGACAAAATCTCCGGTATGGGCGACCGTTCCATCAGCCGCCATTGCGGTCACGCCATCGCCGATCGATAGATTTAAGTTGCTGCCGTCATAGGTTCCAGTCACGTAATACCAGGTGCCCGGCGTCAAAACGGTCGCGCCGGTCACCGTTTGGCTGCCGCTCGTTGTAACCACGCTAAATTCCACTCGATCACCAGTGGCACCGTCCAACCGCAAGGAGAATTGCAGGTCGAGATTGTTGGCTACCAAGTCATTGCCCACAATCAACGCTCCAGCATTACCTGTCGCGGCTTTGCGCACCCAGGCCGACACCGTGACAGCATCCACCAATCCTAGATCCACCCCCCCGATTTCGATGACATCGCCACTGCCATCGAATTCGCCATATCGACAGGTACTATCACCGCCCACCGTGCGCGCGGGCGTGGCAACCGTGGTTTGCGCATCACCAAGGGGGGTGCCGCTGGTGGCCGCATTTCGTACGTTCACTACGGTCCCGGGCGCACCGGCGTTCCACAACGACTCCTCCATCTGGTACCACGCGGCGAAGGACAAGTCGGCATCGAAAGCTTGTGAGAAGGCAACGAAGGCGGTGTCCTCTCGCGTGTGCGCGCGTTCGTTGTTCGCGGTTTGGTCCTCATCCTCCACGATGACCACGTTCGTGTTGGTCACCCCGCATAGACGATGCCACCCTCCGTCACCACCGTTGTGACTCACCTCAGATCCGACCACCAATGGCGGCGCGCCATAAACGTTTGAAAATGGGATCCCGACAATGCTTGGGGTTCCGCCCGCACAAATGTCGTCCCACCCCGCGTTCGAATTGCCATTAAGTTGGGAAGTTTGCGCCTCTCCAAAAATCGAGTTGCCGGCGTTGTCCATGAACGTCCCGATAGTTTTATTCTCAATAGCAAGAAAACTTAACGTTTCGCCAGTCGTCACCGTGCCGACATTAACCTCGGAGCGGTCCAAGGCGGCATCAAAGCCGTTAGCCGTCACCGAACTTGATGCAATGGTTGGCGTCAGCCAAGGAACGGCCGGATCCGCGGTCGTGTTGTTGTCGCCGAAAATTTCCGTGATCACCGCCGGCGCCGCATCAAAGGTTTGGTCGTAAAAAAGGGTTTGGAAGGAATCTGTACCGCCAAAGTTCTGCTGTAAAGCGGTGACATTTCGATCACCAATATTAATCTGGGTCGTATCCGGGAATTCGAAGGTGCCCTTCGTCGCCGCAACATAGTTAATCGTGAGATCAACATCAGGGTTGCTTGGGCCGCCAGGCGATTCGATAGCGACGGCGGTAATGCTTGTGGTTCCCGCCACCGGATCGTTGGTTATGGCGCTCACTCTTAGAGACGTTGGATCGAGGTTGCTTTCATCCGCGATCAAGAAAATTGCTGGCGCCGGATCGTAGAACTGACGAAGTTGAACGACGCTTGGAACACCCGGGGTGAGCATGAACTGATCGGCTTCAATCTGAAAACCCGTTTTCGCCGTTGGTGGGATGAAATTGGAATCGAAGAAGAAGCTATCGGAGAACAGCAGCATTCCGACATCCTCGAAAACATGATTGCGCTCGCTATCGGCGAACTGATCCTCATCAACCACAACCCGCAATGCATTGTTGTTGATCGCACAGCGGCGCAACCAGCCACCATCAACCTCATTGCGGCTTTCTTTCATCGCTACCGCAAGTCGCGTCCCCGGAAAGGCCTTCGAAAAACTGATGTCGTTATCGCAAAACGGCCCATTATTCCAACCTTCCGCAGCATTAGTCGTATCGAGTTGGGTCTCCATCTCGATGTTCGTCATAGCAACACCATCGGCGGTGAAGTCGCCATGCACGATGTCCGCTTCCAAGGCGATGAAACCAATAGTTTCATTCATCGCCTGCACCGTGGTCAGGTTTGTATTGTCCACCTCGTGACGGTCGATGGCGTAGTCGAATTGCGTGGTCGTTAAATTATCGATTACCGCCGTAATATACGGATCCGCAGGTCCGGTTGGTGGCGGCTCTGCAAACCCGTTGGCGATCGTTTGCAACTGCGCCAAAACAATTTTGTCGCCCACCGGGAAAGTCCCAGAGAAGTTGTGGGTATCAAAGACCACGCCACAAGAACCGCAAACACCAACAATTTTATCGGTCGTCAGCGTCCCCGCCTCTATGGTGATGGTTCGCATACCGCTAACACCATCGACGACATCCATTTGGTGAACACCTGGCTCAATGGCAAAGTAATGAACATCCATGTCGACGTGGCCGCCATCAAGATTGATGGGCTCGATCATGATGGCCTCAAATCCCGTCGTTGTAACGTTCCTTAAGCGCACGCTCGCAGGCTGACCGCCAGCGCTAGTTGCTAATATGATGACAATAGGCGGCGTATCGTAATTTTGTTGGAATAGCTGGTTGGTGAATCCAACCGCACCAAAGGTGGCGTTGATGCGAAATGCCCCTGCTTCCATTTTGAAGGCAAACGCTGAACTGCTGGCAGCCAACAGCAGCAGTAACACGTAGAGGCTGGGGCGGCCTCTTAGCCGTAGGTGCGAACTCATTTTGCTAGTCGCTAAACAATTCATTCGATCCTTTTAGGCGATGGCGAAGAACTGTTTGGTGAAGAAGCTCACAGCTCAGACATTTCCTGCACGAGATTTCGCGACAACAGTAAAGAAACAGCCTCCTCGATGCCGATTTCTCCATCCAAGATCTTTGCCACCGCGCCGCATATCGGCAACTCAACCGCGAGATCGTGCGCCGCGCTGCGTAGCGCCCGCGCAGTGGCGACACCCTCGACCGTGCTGCCAACTTCTGCAAGCGCGACATCGACATCTTTATGTTTCGCCAAGGCCACGCCGAAGCGCCGGTTACGAGATTGATCATCAGTGCAGGTCAATACTAGATCGCCCATCCCGGATAGACCCATAAACGTCTCGCGTTGGGCGCCGCGAATCGATCCGAAACGTGCCATTTCCGCAAGACCCCGGGTGATCAATGCGGCTCGAGTGTTTGCGCCCAACTGTAAGCCGTCGCTAATGCCGGTTGCGATGGCGATGACATTCTTGAGGGCGCCACCGATCTGCACACCAATCGGATCATCATTTCCATACGGGCGGAAAGACTTGGAGTGCAGAAGGCTGATGAGTTCCTGGCGCCAGTCCTCATCACGTGCGCCAACAGTAATTGCTGCCGGGCGCTCGAGCGCGACTTCCTTTGCGAAATTAGGCCCCGACACCTGAGCAAAGTTGATTTCTTCTGACATCGTTGCCGCGATGATTTCCGACGCAATCGCGCCACTATCCAGCTCAAAGCCCTTGGCGGCACATGCTATCGCAGTCAGGTTGCCAAGCGTATCAGAAAGTCCCAACGCGACACTACGCATCACCTGGAAGGGAACGACTAGCAGTGCATATTGGCAATGGGCCGCAGCCTCGAGACTGGTGATCGGTATGATGCCTTCGGCTAGGTCAATGCCCGGAAGGTATCGTTCGTTGCGGCCACTTTGCTCAATCGCGCGGATGTTTTCGGTATCGTGATCCCATAACAGCACTTCACCGCGCGCGCGCGCGACCGCGCAAGCTAACGCCGTACCCCAGGCGCCAGCTCCGATCACTACCAGGGACGGTTGGGACATCAGGGCTGGGACATCAGCTCATTCAAGCGCCGTTGACGCCGCTCGCTTCTTGCTGACGACGTTGTAATTCTTGAGCGTATAGCACCTCAAAATTTACCGGCGCCAGCAGCATTTGCGGGAAGCCTCCTTTCACAACCACATCGCTTATCGCTTCCCGCGCGAATGGGAACAGAATATTTGGGCAAGCGGTCGCCAATATCGCCGGCAAGTGTTCTTCTGGGAACCCGCGAACCGTAAAGATACCGGCTTGTTCTACCTCAACCAGATAAACGCTCTGCTCGTCCTGTTTGACGCTGACGGTAACCTTCAAAACGACCTCGTGGTTTTCTTCGTCGAGTGGCGCGGTTCGGTTCGAGAACGACACGTCCACCGACGGCTGCAGATTTATCGTGAACATGCGCGGCGTGTTCGGAGACTCAAAAGATAAATCCTTTATGTAGACGCGCTGCACGGCTAACTGCCCGGTCGCTAGGTCGTCCGCTTGAGCTGCGACTGAATTTTCCTCTGCCATTTTCGGCCTCTTTAATGTCAGGTTATAAGTCGTCTTTAGCGAGCGGGAGATTCTGCCGTCGCCAAGCACTTAAGCCGCCTTTCAATGCATAAACATCGGTCATCCCGGACGCGCTTAACCGTTTCACCGTCCGCGTGGAACTCGAGCCCTGTTCGCAGTAGATGAGCAGCGGTTGTTTACCGCGTTTTTTCAGTGCTCCAGAATCATCGATATTGTCGCCCTCAACATGGACGGCATCGATGATGTGTCCGGCATCAAAATCTTCCTTACCGCGCGTATCGATAACCAGGGCCTTCTGTTGATTAATAAG
>JBCCEV010000008.1:0-44874 GCA_039030125.1 Pseudomonadota bacterium
CGTAGGCGCAGTCATCCATAAGTTCGCTCATGAAATAGGTTCCTAGGCCACCAGGGCGAACCTCGTCCAATTTTCTCGGTTCGATAGATGCTAGATCCGCCGGCGCTGCATAGTCGGTTAGCACGACTTCGACTGCCTCTCCCTGGTCACTGATCTCAAGCAAGATTTCCCCATTTCGATCACCTTTGTAGCCGTGCTGCATGATATTCATGCATGCCTCGTTTACGGCAATCACCAAATCCGAGAGCTGCTTTTTTGAGAAAGCTATTTGCTGGGCCGCTTTCTGGACCCGCTCGCGGACCATCCGCAACTTTTTGGGATCGGCGCTGAAGCGCATCTCCAAAATTCGAGTGTGTTCCATTAGGCTACGCTCTCCACTAGTACGAGTGTGACATCATCGTGAGATTCGTAACCGGCTTGTCCCCAATGTTCGACCAATGCGTTCAAACGCTCGGCTCTTGTTTTGTCGTACACCTGATCGATCAAAGTCATCACGCCACTCTCATCGAGTTGCCCGCCTTGCGGTGAGCGGCTCTCACTAAGACCATCGGTGTATAGATAGAGGGATCCCGTCCCCAGCGTCAGGTTAGTATCAGGGAACTCTAGACCCGCGGCAACTCCAAGAGGCGGGGCGGCGGCTGGGAATTTCTCAAAACTGCCGTCTATGTCACGTAATAACGCCGCCTGGTGCCCGGCATTGGCAAGATTGATGGTCGAGCTCTCCGGGTGAAGATAGCCGGCCGTCAAGGTCACGAACATTCCCATTGTGGCGGTCGCGGCAACCTCCTCATTAACCTGGCGCAACAGCTCACCGGCGCTGTCGCAGTTTTTAGCCAGACACCGAAGCAAACTCGTCGTCTTGGCCATCATCAAAGCCGCGTTCATCCCCTTGCCAGAGACATCCGCACAGGAAAAGTAGATGCGCCCGTCCTCGAGGAGCCGAAAATCAAAAAAATCTCCGGATACCTCGCGTGCCGGAATGTTCAGTCCAGACACTGGATATTCGTTCATCTGGGGCACATCAGGCAACAGACTCTCCTGAATTTGGCGAGCAAGTTCCAATTCCTTTTGCACCCGCTCCTGCTCAACGAGATCTTGCGCCATGCGGGCGTTGCGGATAGCGAGCGCGGCTGCAGCCGCGACGGTGCTGGCAAACTGCATGTCGCTAAGTTCGAACAAGCCGTCCCCGCTGCGTTTATTGAGAAGTTCAAGCGCGCCGATACAGGTGCCGCGAACACTCAAGGGCACGCACAGAATCGAGCGCGTTTCGAATCCAGTGTCTTTATCAACGGCCCCCGAGAAATCTGGATGTTTGGACACGTCACGGACAATCTTTGCCTCGTCGTGCAAAACGGTCTGGCCAACGATGCCTTGATCCGGAGCAAGCCGTAAGCCCTTTATATCGACGGGCCCCGCGCATTCTCGGCACACCAAGGCACGGCCATCATCCTCAAGCAGGAAGATCGACGCAGCTTCCGCTTGCATGTGGTGCATAAAACGAGCAATGGCGTGATCCAATGTGTCGCCAATATCAAGGGAACTCGCAAAATCATGCGTGAGCTCGGCTAAGAGTTGGGCCCCGTCTCCCTCACCGGCTAGCGGTGTGATAACAAATTCCGTGCTCACCGAAGGCGCTCGAGCTCGGTGAGATACGCGGCCGGATCGGGTGCGATGCCACGCTCGCTGGCTTGCTGCAACTGACCGGCCAAGCAAGTCATCATCTGATGTTCGGCCTGATGAGGATCGCCATAACGCTCGGATAGGGTTTTGAAAATTTGCAAAATCCCGGTCGGACGATCAGTCTGCAGTTGTTCAATAAGCGCTATATGCAAACCCAGGTGTAAGAAAGGATTTACACCATCAGTGAAATCGTGTTTTGTCGAACTCGGATCCGTCAAAAGGGCCTGATATTCTGGGTGGGCGCGAATGACCTCGGCGACCAAATTTTCCAGCGGCTCGAGAGGCTCCGCGTTCGCGACCTTCGACCAAACCTGATAGAAAAATCGGCGCGCGTCGTCACGGTTTTCTACAAACATCCACAACCTAACGTGGTGTAGTGACTGCTCATTCTCTCATGTTACCTCCGCGAAAGCATGACGTTCCCGCCACTCACACAGTTCGAATACGATGCAGCTTCCGCATTTCGGTTTGCGTGCCAAGCATTGGTAACGACCATGCAGAATCAACCAATGATGAGCATTGAGTTGGAACTCTTGGGGAACAAATTTAACTAACGCCTTCTCGACTGCCAGCGGCGTTTTGCCGGGCGCTATCCGAGTGCGGTTTGAAACTCGAAAAATGTGCGTGTCAACAGCGATCGTTGGTTCACCGAACGCCGTGTTCAGGACGACATTGGCAGTTTTCCGGCCGACACCCGGTAGCGCCTCAAGCGCCCCGCGATCGCGGGGAACTTCACCTTGATAAGCGTCGATCAATATCGTGCAAGTGTTCGCGACGTTCTTGGCCTTAGCATTGAAAAGACCAATCGACTTAATATGCTTTTTTATGCCGTTGGCGCCCAAGCCCGCCATTTTTTCCACGGTGGGCGCGACTTTAAAAAGGGATTTAGTGGCACGGTTAACGCTGACATCGGTAGCTTGCGCTGAAAGTATGACCGCCACCAAGAGCTGGAAGGGACCTTCGTAAATCAATTCAGTGGTTGGGTTTGGATTACCGCCACGTAGACGCGAGAAGATCTCAGTCCGTTTGAGCCTGTTCACAGATCGATCAATTTTTTCCTGCAACTCGATCAAGCGCCGCCTGGACTGTCTGGGCAAGCGTTGCGCGATCAACTTGGCTTAAATCGATTGGCTTATCGGCATCTATAGAACGCTCATGCGAAAATCTTGTTTGATGAGTGGTGTAGCGTTCGCTGTTTGACGCCGCTTGCTCAAGGAGCTGGTGCGCGAAGTCTTCCGCTCCCTGGCTCGTCGCCTCCATTACGATGCAATCGACGGGACAGCTTGAAATACACAGCTCGCATCCCGTGCAAAGATTGGCGATGACGGTGTGCATTAGCTTGCGCGCCCCGACGATTGCATCGATTGGACAAACCGGTAAGCATTTTGCGCAGCCGATGCACGCTTTCTCATCAATCACTGCCCGCGAGGGCTGAACCTCAACCAAAGCGGGTAAAACTCTCGGAGTTAAATCCTGCAGGCGGGCGGCGACCAACGCGCCACCGGGAGGACACGAGTTGGCGGCGGCATCCTTGGCAACAAAGGCCTCGGCAAAAGCTGCGCAGTCGCCAAAACCGCACTTTTGACACTGCGTTTGCGGCAACACGGCCAAAACTCTTTTTACATCTGCTTCGGCCATAAAGCCGCCCGATTTACTTCACTCGCATGCCGGCCTCGGCGCCATCATCAACGTCGAGCAGAAAAATATCCGCGCCGCCAGGCCCAGCCGCCAGCACCATCCCTTCGGAAACACCGAAACGCATCTTGCGCGGCGCCAGATTGGACACCATAACCACATGCCTGCCCACGAGAGCGGTTGGTTCGTAAGCTTGCTTGATACCGGCAAACACCTGACGCGTTTCCTCGCCCAAACTAAGGCTTAGCTTGATCAGCTTATCGGCTCCCTCGACATGTTCCGCAGCCACCACTTTCGCGATCCGCAGCTCCACCTTCGTAAACTCATCGATCGAAATATAGGCGTTATCCGCAGCCTCATCCGCCTTGGTGGCTGGCGCCGGTGCTTCCTGATCCTTCGTCGAGTCAATCATTTTGTCGATGCTCTTTTGTTCCACCCGCTTCAGGAGTGGTTTGAACTTTTCGATGCTCTGACCAAAAGGGTGTTGGTTTAAATTCGACCAACTTAAAGCATCGCCCCCAAGAAACGACTCAGAGCGAGCCGCAAGCTGCGGCAGCACCGGTTTCAAGTAAGTAACCAGCACTCGAAATAACAGCAGCCCCATCGTGCAGATCTGTTGTAGTTCTTCGCCCTTGTCCGCTTCTTTAGCGATCACCCAGGGCTTGCGCTGATCAATGTATTGGTTGGCCTTGTCGGCAATGGCCATGATTTCGCGCATCGCACGCGCGAAGTCGCGCGTCTCGTAACACGACGCGATTGAAGCTTCGCAAGCGGTGGCCTCGGCTAACAAGGTTTCATCGCTAACCGAATCGCTGAGCCGGCCGCCGAAACGCTTAGCAATAAACCCTGCACAGCGGCTGGCTATGTTCACCAGCTTGCCAACCAGGTCTGAGTTTACCCGCGCGATAAAATCTTCAAAGTTCAGATCGATATCTTCAATTGCGGGCGACAGCTTGGCCGCGAAGTAGTAGCGAAGATAATCGGGCTCCAAATTCTCCAAATAAGTCTCGGCGGTGATAAACGTACCGCGCGACTTGGACATTTTTTGTCCATCAACAGTCAGAAATCCATGAGCAAAGACCGCGTTAGGGAGCCTTAGATTCGCGCCGCTCAGCATTGCCGGCCAGAACAAGGTATGGAAGTACATGATGTCCTTGCCGATAAAGTGGTACATCTCGATGTTGCTATCGGGCCTTACGAAGTCCTCAAAATTGCGCGCGTTATCCAAGCAATAGTTCTTAAGGCTCGCCAAATAACCAATCGGCGCATCAAGCCATACATAAAAATACTTATTGGGATGATCGGGAATTTCGAAACCAAAGTACGGCGCGTCACGAGATATATCCCAATCCTGCAATCCCTGGTCGAACCATTCGTTGAGCTTGTTGACTACACCTGGCTGCATGTCTCGCGAGGCAAGCCATTCTTTGAGCATGTGTTCAAACTCGCCGAGCTTGAAGAACAGATGTTCCGACTCACGCTGCTCGGGGGCTTGACCGCTGAGCACTGAGCGAGGATTGAGCAAGTCGGACGGCGCATAGGTTGCGCCACAAACCTCGCAACTATCCCCATACTGATCCTCGGCATGACAGCGAGGGCAACCACCGCGTACAAAACGGTCGGGCAAAAACATCTCCTTCGCCGTGTCATAAGCTTGGGAAATGGTGCGCGCGTGGATGTAGCCGGCATCACGCAGGCGGGTATAGATCAGCTCCGAAATCTCGCGATTTTCGTCGGAATGGGTCGAATGGTAGTTATCAAAGGAAATCCCAAATTGAGCAAAGTCGCGCTGGTGAGCAGCAGACACATCAGCGATTAGTTCCTCGGGTGTGACGTCCAGCTCCTGCGCCTTAAGCATGATCGGTGTGCCATGCGCGTCGTCGGCGCACACGTAGAGGCAATCATTACCGCGCAGGCGCTGGAACCTCACCCAAATATCGGTTTGTATGTACTCCACCAGATGGCCGATATGAATCGGCCCGTTTGCATAAGGCAGAGCGCTGGTGACTAGGATTTTCCGCGGCGTCGGTGACATTGAACTACCAAGAATGGCGGCGCGTGGGATTTTATGCCATCCGGGTTGTCTCACGCGACCACCCGGTAAGGGAAGATGAGTAGTGTAAAATGGTGGGCCCTGACCGTTAAGACCCGATCGCTGCAATGACTGAGCGCGCTGATATCGAAACGCGTATCGCGAAATATATCGATCCTTACTTGGGAACCGATTTGGTGAGCGCTCAATGCGTTAAGGAAATCCAAATCACCGACGATCTTATTCAGCTCTCGGTGCAAATGGCGATGCCGATCGAGGGGTATCGCGAAACGCTAAGTAGCGCGCTCCAGGAGACCCTGGCTGATCTTCAAAAAAACGTAGAGATTGGCTTCAGCGTGTCAGTGGTGAGCCACGCCGTTCAAAAGAACGCAAAACCGCTGGCCGAAGTTAAAAACATTATCGCCATCGCCTCGGGAAAAGGTGGTGTCGGAAAATCCACCACCACGGCGAATCTCGCCCTCGCCCTCCAATCACAAGGGGCCACCGTTGGGGTCTTGGACGCGGACATCTACGGCCCGAGTCAAACCCGCATGCTCGCGAGCCAAGGGCGGCCCGATAGCGTTGATGGAAAGTCGATGGAGCCCAAGGTGAGCTACGGTTTGCAAACCATGTCTATCGGGAATCTCATCGAAGAGGACACCCCGATGATTTGGCGCGGCCCCATGGTCACCGGCGCGCTAGAGCAGCTGCTTAACGATACGCGTTGGAAAGGCATAGACTATTTGCTGATCGATCTGCCACCAGGAACCGGCGATATCCAGTTGACGCTGTGTCAGAAGATCCCCGTGAGCGGCGCGGTTATCGTCACCACCCCGCAGGACATTGCGCTACTTGACGCGCGAAAAGCACTCAAAATGTTCGAGAAGGTTAACGTCAGCGTGCTTGGCGTCATTGAGAATATGAGCACCCATGTGTGCAGCAACTGCGGTCACGAAGAAGCTATCTTCGGAAGTGGTGGCGGCGAGTGGATGGCAACCCAGTACGACATCGATCTCCTCGGACAACTGCCATTGGACATGGCTATCCGCGAGGGCGTTGATAATGGAAAACCGACAGTCGCAATCAGTCCGGAATCTGATGTCTCGCAGCGCTATCACGAAATCGCCAGGCGCGTTGCCGGCAAACTGGCCACCAAGGCCAAAGACTTTAGCGCCAAATTCCCGAATATCGTTGTGCAAAATACATAAACGTCGAACCTATGCCCGTTAAATCTGATATCTGGATCCGGCAAATGGCCAGTGATCACGACTTGATTGATCCGTTTGAGCCCTCGCAGATCCGTGAAATTGCGGGTCAAAAAGTGATTTCTTATGGCACTTCAAGCTACGGTTACGATATTCGTTGCGCGCCGGAGTTCAAAGTTTTCACGAACATTAATTCGACAATCGTCGACCCCAAAGATTTTGACGCCGGCAGCTTTGTCGACGTACGCGACGACGTGTGCGTGATCCCCCCAAACTCATTTGCCCTGGCAAGAACGGTCGAACGGCTTCGTATCCCTCGTAACGTGTTGACTATTTGTCTGGGCAAATCGACCTATGCGCGATGCGGAATTATCGTCAACGTGACACCCCTCGAACCTGAATGGGAAGGTCACGTCACACTTGAGTTCTCAAACACGACACCACTACCGGCAAAAATCTACGCCAACGAAGGCGTGGCCCAGATCATTTTTCTGGAGTCTGATGAGGATTGCGAAACGTCTTATCGTGACCGTGGCGGCAAGTACCAGGGCCAACAAGGCGTCACCTTGCCGAAAGCCTAGGCTACAGAGTCGAATTTCTGCTCCCTGATTTCCTGCGACTGTCTTTTTACGATGTGTTGAATGATCACATCCCGGTCCTCTTCCTTGATATCTTCGAAATCAACCGCAAGACAATAGCGATCGCCGTCCGGCTTGCAGGCTACGACGCGGGCGATGGCTCGCATGGGGTAGTTCTGAGGCAGCAAGATCAGATCAATGCCAAGGCGCACACCTGCCGCCAAGGGCGCATCGACCGGGAAGCTCATACCGCTGCCGCTAATGGTCGCTTGGACGACTTCTTGTTCCGCGCAGTGGGGCTTGGCGCCGCTCGCCCCATGGACGGCTATTACCCGTTCCAGAAGACCCAGCTTGCGGTTGAGTAAATCGAAGCCATCGGCTAGTTCCGAATCTCGAGACCGAATCTTGCCGACGAATTCCTGGAAGCGAAGCTCCAAGCCGGCGAGTGCCGCATGCAAATTCTCTGGGGTGACTTCGTTGATGAAAATAAATCGCCGCTCATCAACCAGCTCCGTGTCCTGAATAACCCGGTAACCCACACGCACTGTGTCTTCGTACCTAAAATAGCGCCTTCTATCTTGCGTCATCGCATTCTCCTCGCGCCCTATCCCCCGGACATAATGCCATTGCGGACTTTATCTATACGGCTTTGATTGCCTTTGCCATACATGACTGTTTCAGAGCCCGTCTCGTTCTTGGTCTCGGCCTTTTCAATCAGTACCTCCGAGCCAGGTTGCTCGGGAAGCATCGTCTCAATCTCATTGAGGGTTTCATCGGAAATATTCGGAGCACCGCTTGCCTGGTTGATGACGATCTCTACACGACGGTTAAGTGCTCGGTTGGCTGCTGTATCGTTGGGCACCAAAGGATCGGACTCGCCGTGGCCCTCGACGACGAATCGCTCCGGCACTAATTCATCGTTTTCAAGCAATGCGTGAACGACGGACACCGCCCGCGCCGACGACAGATCCCAATTTGAACGGTATGTCTTGGTCTTAATAGGAATGTTATCGGTGTGCCCCGCGACGGCGATTTCACCCTCGATCCCGGCCAGCGCGCCGCTCAGCCGTCCAACGACCGGCCCGAAACCCTTGTCAAAGCGAGCCGTGCCGGATGGAAACGAACCTTTTTCCTGGATCCGGATCACCACCCGCGCGCCATCCGTCTCGATTTCAATCATTCCTTTCTCAACTTCCTCTTTGAGGGCTTCCATTAGTTCCTGGGCTTTCTCCTCGGCTTCTTGCTCTGCTTGCTCTTGCAAATCGCCCTCGGCCTTCTGACCATCCTCTGAATCGACCAATGCATCGGTGAACTCAAGGGTTTGTTTGTCTTCATCGGTCGTTTTTTGTCGGATTTCATTGACGACCGTGGGATCGGGTTTACCAGAGCTAAATTCTTGGGCAATGATGCTCGTACCCTTGGGCACTTCAATCGCTTTGATATCGCGCTGAACACCAAATGCTAACTTCAGAGAACCAGCCACGGCCTTGTATTTCATGACGTCCAATTCGGCGAAAGATAGAAGGAGCACGAAAAAACACATGAGCAGGGACATCAAGTCCGCAAACGTCATGATCCAGCCGGCACCACCCTCCTCTTCTTTTTTTGGCGGCGGATTGTTATCCATCGAGGGTCTTCCGGATCAGCCTTCTTCGGCAGACTTACGTTTTGAAGTTGGTAAGTAAGTCTGCAGCAGTTCTTCGATTACACGCGGATTACGGCCTTCCTGTATGCCCAACAAACTGTCGATAATCATGGACTTGATCATCCGTTCCTCGTTTGAGCGCAGCGCCAATTTATCAGCGATCGGAATCGCGAAAATATTCGCGATCATCGCGCCATAAAGCGTTGTGAGGAGAGCCACGGCCATTGACGGGCCAATCGCGGCGGGATCGCTCATGTTGGCCAGCATCTGGACCAAGCCAATCAAGGTTCCGATCATTCCCATCGCAGGCGCGGCATCGCCGATTGATTTAAAAATTTTCTGTCCGGTATCGTGCCGGTCAATGGCGGCATTAAGCTCTGAATACAATGTTTGTTTCACCACCTCTGGTTCATGGCCATCGACCATCATTTGGATGCCCTTGGCCAAAAAGTCGTTCGAGGTTTCTTTGCCCTCAAGCGCTAGCAAGCCGCCTTTACGGGCCTCATTGGCCATTTCGATAGCTTGCTCAATCAAATCCTCAGGCTTGTCTAACTTGAACAAAAAGGCCCGCATCGCGACTTTGAAGGCGCCCAGGAATTGCCCGAGCGTGAACTTCATCATCACAGCGCCAATAGTGCCGCCAACCACCACCATGATTGATGGCGTATTGATAAATAATCCCAGTTCGCCGCCAGATAAGATCGACGCAAGGACGATCCCGATCGCACCAAGAAGACCGAGTAATGTCGCCAGATCCAAGGATAGTGCTCCCGTATATCGATGGTCTAAATTGGCCGCCCACAATGCAGTTGGGGCGCGCGTTCTAATTCACCAAGGTATCGGAAGCTAGGGCGGGAACTTTAGGTTCCCAGGGCGCGAGTTTGACTTGGGGAACGCCGGTTTTCTTAACGTTTTTCGATATGAAAATGAAATGAATCGTCAACGACCGTTGATTCAATCAATAGATGCCCAGTTTGCTGACAAAAAGCCTCGAAATCCCCCACCGAACCTGGATCGGTTGCGATGACGTGGATGGTCTGCCCCGCGCTCATCGAAGCCAATTCCTTTTTGGTCTTGAGGATGGGTAACGGGCAATTCAGGCCCTTGGTATCGAGCTCTTTGTCGGCCGTGACCATGACTTGATTTCGTTTGGATATACTCCCGACATCTTAGCTAAAAATACCCGCTGCCTGTTGGACTACTTACCCATATTTCTTGACCTGCGAACCACCCGGGTCGTCGTGATCGGCGGCGGGGAAACGGCGTTGCGAAAGATCCGCCTGTTGAGCAAATGTGGTGCGCAGATAACGTGCGTAGCGCCGCAAGTCGAGGACTCCATCAGGCGGTTGGACAACGTTGAGATCCGCGACGAGGAATATAACCGTGACGCGTTGGCGGGAGCACGCCTCGTGGTTGCCGCCACCGATGATCAGGATACGAACTCAAGCGTTGCCCGCGACGCGCGTCAACAAGGTCTGCTGGTGAACGTGGTAGACGCTCCACAATTGTGCGATTTCATCATGCCCTCGATTCTCGATCGCAGCCCCGTGGTCGTAGCAATTTCGAGCGGCGGCGAAGCACCCGTGTTAGCCCGCGTCCTGCGCGCTAAGCTGGAGACGCTAATCCCGCAAGCTTATGGTGAACTGGCAGCCTTCCTTGGTGCTTATCGCGATAGGATTAAGGCGACCATTACCGACTTTGGGGCGCGGCGACGATTCTGGGAGCAGGCCGTCGAAGGCAGCATTGGCGAGCTGATTTTCGCAGGTGATCATGAAGCTGCCGCGAAAGAGCTCGACCGGCACCTTAGCGATCCGGGTAGCGGCGCCCAAATCGGCGATGTCGCGCTGGTGGGCACGGGACCCGGCGATCCAGATCTCCTGACTTTTCGTGCATTACGACTCATGCAGCGCGCCGACCTCGTCATCTACGACCGCTTGGTCCCCGATTCCATCACCGATCTCTGCCGCCGCGATGCGCGGCGAATCTATGCAGGTAAAGCTCGCAGCGAACACACGCTCAAACAATCTGAAATCAACGCGTTGATGATTGCCGAAGCGCGCAAGGGCAATCGCGTGGTTCGCCTCAAAGGCGGTGATCCCTTTGTATTTGGGCGCGGTGGCGAGGAGATCGAGGGCTTGGCGGGTTCGCAGATCCCCTTCCAAGTGGTCCCGGGGATCACGGCTGCAATGGGTTCGGCCGCGTATGCCGGGATCCCATTAACGCATCGAGATTTTGCTGATTCAGTGCTGTTTATCACCGGCCACTCAAGCAGCGACGGTCTCGCCATCGATCAGCGTCTATTGACTGCTGAGCGGCAAACCATCGCCATTTACATGGGGCTCGATACGCTTTCGCGTTTGTGCGCTACGCTCATTGAAAATGGAATTTCCCCCGAGCGACCGAGCGCAATCATCAGCGCCGGGACCACAGACAAGCAACGGGTACTCGAATCTACCGTGGCAGAACTCTGCGATCCCCAAGCGAGTGCTCACATGAGTTCGCCAGCAATGATTATCATTGGGGAGGTGGTCAGCCTGCGGAAAAAGCTCCGTTGGTTCGAAGATACGATTCCAGGCACCCGGTGACCAGGCATTTTTGCGGGCCGATTTTTTAGTATGATAAACCCCTTCTGGGGGAGCCGTTTAGGCGAAGAGTACACCGTGAGAATAGCGTTACTGGAAGACGACGAGGACCAAGCCCTGCTGTTCAAAGAATGGCTGACTTCCGCGGGCCACACCTGCGAACACTACGACACCGGTAAAGTCTTCATTCGCTCGATAAAGCACGATAGCTTCGATGTGCTGGTCCTTGACTGGATGGTTCCCGATATGGATGGTTTCGAGGTGCTGCGCTGGGTCAGACAAAATGTCGAGTGGCCCGTGCCGATTGTTTTCGTGACCGCCAAAGACGAAGAAGAAGATATCGTTCGCGCGCTTGAGGAAGGCGCTGACGATTACATGGTCAAGCCAGCGAAACAGCGTGAAATGGTAGCTCGCGTCGCGGCGGTTGCGCGACGGCTACAAACAGTCGACGAAGCAGAACGTGTGCTCGATTACAATCCGTTCAAAATCGACCTGAATAATCACGCCATAGAGCGCGACGGCGACCGCATCGAGGTTACCCAAAAAGAATACGAGTTGATCGTGTTTCTCTTTAGAAATCTGGGTAAGGTCCTGTCGAGAGCGCATATTTTGGAAAGTGTGTGGGGCCGCAACCCCGATATCAATACGCGTACGGTCGATACCCACGTGAGCAGGATCCGCACGAAATTAGCACTTGCGAAAGATAGCGGTTGGAAACTGACTTCAATCTATCAGCACGGCTATCGCCTGGAACGCAGCCTTTCCACCTAAGCTCGGGCGAATCGCGAACGAGATGTGACGCAGTTCCGTATTTTGACCGCACGCACTACGCGTTTGTGATCCTGATCACAGCGCCGTGGCAAAGCGCCACCTAAACTTCTCCCCAAGCTAGTCAGTAACTCCCTATGACAACTTGGCGAGCTCGGTGGTGGTCCTACCTCCCCCTCCCCCAATTCAGGGCGCCACCGAGCATTTTTTTCCCTCTGCAACCGTCCACAGATTCGCCGCACCCAATACTCCGCTGCTATCACCGTGACGAGCGCGCGCAATTCGCCCGCGATATCCGTCGCTGAACACATATCCATCGATAGCCTTAGGTACCCGGTCATAGAGGCTGTCAATATTCGACAGCCCACCGCCAAGAACGACGACCTCAGGATCAATAATGTTGATCACTGAGGCTAGGCCGCGCCCGAGTTGATCGACGTAGATTTCCAAGGCCGCTGTCGATATTGGGTCGCCGGCTTCGGCCTGCCTCACGATATGAGCCGGTTCGTGCGCCGAGGTACCGCCGAGATTTTGATAAGTCTGCCGCAGACCCGAACCGCTTAAAAACGTTTCGATACAGCCGAGCTTCCCGCAGTAACAGACTCGATTATCGCGCTCGGCGTCACTCATCCATGGCAGGGGGTTGTGCCCCCATTCGCCTGCGTTATTCGACCATCCGGTCAAGAGTTTCCCATCAAGCCAAATTCCGCCGCCAGTACCGGTGCCGATAATCACGCCGAATGCACTTCGGGCGCCCGTCGCCGCACCGTCGATCGCTTCGGAGACCACAAAGCAGTTCGCATCGTTTTCAAGTCTCACCGGCCGCTTTAGAACTCTTTTGAGATCGGCGCCAAGCGCCCGGTCGATCAGAACCACGGTATTGGCATTACGAACCAGCCCGCTACCGGGCGCTATCGAGCCAGGCATGGCCAGCCCCACTACGCAGCGGCTACCCACCTCGGCCTCGAGTACACCGACGAGCTCCGCGATGGTGGTGATAATCGCAGAATAGCTATGCGCAGGCGTCGCCACACGCTTGCGGATCTGGACTATTCCTCGGGAATCAATTACGACACCCTCGGTTTTAGTGCCTCCAAGGTCTATTCCAATTCGCATTTTTGGGTGGTCTCTTTGCTGCACCGTGCCACGACATTGTAGAATTGGCGAAGCAAATATTGGCGTTCCAGCATGAACTCAGGAATCCTGCCTCGCCGCTCCAGCGTTGCAGCTAACGTCGGGGGCATTGAAATCGGTGGTGGCAACCCCATCGTCGTGCAGTCGATGACCAATACCGACACCGCGGACGTGACAGGAACCGTGCGCCAAATCCAAGCCCTGGCGACTGCCGGCTCCGAAATTGTGCGCATCACGGTGAACACCGATGAGGCCGCCAGAGCCGTGCCCAAAATCCGCACCATGCTAGACGCGGTCGGTTGCAATGTACCTCTGGTCGGCGATTTTCATTATAACGGCCACCAATTGCTTACCGAATATGACGATTGCGCGCAGGCCTTGGCCAAATACCGCATCAACCCAGGCAATGTGGGTTTTGGCCGCAAAAAGGACCAGCAATTTGCAACCATGATCGAGAAGGCTATCGAATACGACAAGGCCGTTCGCATTGGCGTCAATTGGGGCAGCATTGACCCCCAACTCGTCGCCAAAATGATGGACGACAACGCAAAATCCGACTCGCCACTCGATGCCGCCGAAATTACCCGCGAGGCGCTGATTACCTCAGCAATTTCAAGCGCCGAGAAAGCCGTTGAACTTGGGCTTGGCAGGAATCGCATCGTTTTGTCCTGCAAAATGAGCGGCGTGCAGGACTTGATTGCTGTTTATTCCGAACTTGCACGGCGCTGCGAATATGCCTTGCATCTGGGTCTGACCGAAGCCGGTATGGGCTCCAAAGGCATTGTTGCGTCCTCGGCGGCGCTCGCCGTGCTTTTGCAACAAGGGATTGGCGACACCATCCGGATCTCTTTGACCCCCGAGCCCGGTGGCGATCGAGCGCGCGAGGTGGTCGTGGGACAGGAATTGTTGCAAACGATGGGTTTACGGTCATTTACGCCGCTGGTAACCGCTTGCCCTGGTTGCGGACGAACGACCAGTACCGTGTTCCAAGAACTCGCCCGCGATATTCAAAACTACGTCCGTGAGCAAATGCCCATTTGGCGGGAGCAATATCCCGGCGTCGAGGATATGAACCTCGCGGTCATGGGCTGTATTGTCAACGGGCCCGGCGAAAGTAAACACGCCAACATCGGAATATCCCTTCCCGGGACTGGCGAAACACCTGCCGCGCCAGTTTTTATCGACGGCAAAAAAACCGTCACCTTACGCGGCGCCAATATTGCTGATGAGTTCAAAATCATCCTCAACGATTATGTTAAGGATCGCTACGGCCAAACTGCCGAGCTCGAAAGTGCCTAGAGCAACGACTTAGAGCTCTCGGTGATGTCGGGGATCATCGCGCCGCTCACCAAAGCCTTTTGGGAGGTCTGTATTTTCCGGCGCGGGCCCCAGGACATTCCCGCCTCGGGTGCTCTATTTGCGCTGAGCATGCTTTGTTACCTTGGCGCCACCACTGGTATTAACCTTAAGATCTTTCCGCCCGCTACCGCCATGCTGCTGGCGGGAACGGAGATCGGCACGCTAAGTCTGATCACCGCGCTCCTACTAAGCGTGTTGCGCTACCGGCCGCGAATCGTTCAAACCATAACCGCGATACTCGGCTGCGGCACGCTCATTTCATTACCTGTATTCGCATTATTCGCGCTCGGCTCACCGGTCGGCGGCGAACTCAAAGCGCCCGAGCTGCTCGCGCGGATCATGATATTTTTTTGGAATGTTCTTTTAATCGCCCACATCATGCGCCACGCACTCAGCACTAGATTCGCGACCGGTTTCGCTGTCGCCGTAATTTACGTGGTGATTATGGGTGCGACGATTTCGTGGATAGAGATTTTCGCGCGCCCGCCGAGCTTATGATGCGAGTTCACCTGCTGGGGATATGCGGAACTTTTATGGGCGGGCTCGCTATGTTGGCCCGTGAACTCGGGCACGATGTGTCAGGCAGCGATGCCGGCATCTATCCGCCAATGAGTGACCAACTGCGTGCAATGGGAGTGCAGCTCATCGACGGCTATAGCGCCGCCGATCTCCCGGATGGCGTTGATCTGTTTGTTATCGGTAACGCACTTAGCCGTGGCAACGAAGCGGTCGAGGCGATATTGGATGGTCAGGTTCCATATGCGTCGGGACCGGAGTGGCTGCGCAGGTATGTCTTATCCGGCCGCCACGTTATCGCCGTGGCCGGCACGCACGGCAAAACAACGGTTAGCAGTCTTGTAGCGTGGCTGCTCGAAGCTAGCGGTATCGATTGCGGTTTCCTAATTGGCGGCGTACCCGAGAACTTTGGTGTTTCCGCGCGGCTTGGCTCGGCGTCTTGCTTTGTCGTCGAAGCCGACGAATACGACACTGCATTTTTTGATAAGCGTTCTAAATTTCTTAGTTATCTCGCGCGCACCGCATTGATCAACAACCTTGAATTCGACCACGCAGATATATTCGACAACCTCGGAGCAATTCAAAAGCAGTTCCATCATTTCGTGAGAACCGTACCTGCCAGCGGCAAGCTCATCTGTGCAGCAAACTCCCAGAACATAGACGAAACTCTAGCAATGGGCTGTTGGTCGAGGCTTGAGTCCTTCGGCAGTGACGACGAATGCGATTGGCGCCTGTTGGACTACGATAAGGATTCTGATCGACTGCGTGTGAGAACACCAAGCGGCGTCGAAGTCACTGGCTCAACTTCACTGCGCGGCCGACACAACGCCTTAAATAGCGTGGCGGCGCTGGCGCTGATCGATGATGTCGGAATTGATGCACGCGAGGCGATCAGGCATTTAAGTGCTTTCAAAAACGTGAAGCGGCGCCTCGAACTTAAAGCATGCGTGGGAGGAATCGAAATCTATGACGATTTCGCTCATCATCCTACTGCTATCCGCGAAACCTTGAGCGCGGTAGAGGCGAACGACAGCGGCGGAAAAACGATCGCAATTCTTGAACCGCGTTCAAACACAATGCGCCAGGGCGTCCATAGAGATACGCTTAAACCTGCCTTGCGGGCGGCCGATTGGAGTCTCATGCTTGGGACTGAATCCTTGGATTGGATGAAGGGGTTGGCGAGCGACGAAACTTTTGAGGTGCTCAATAGTGTTGAACAAATCATAAAGCGCGTGCTCGAATGCGCTCAATCAGGCGACCGTATCGTCATCATGAGCAACGGCGGTTTTGATGATATTCACAATCGCCTCATCACCCATCTGAGAGACAAATTCGATGAGCACAACTGAGCGACCGTTATTTCCCCTCGGGACGGTCCTTTATCCCGGCGGTCATCTCCCCTTGCGGATCTTCGAGCCACGCTACCTTGAGATGGTTAGCCAATCGATGCGAGAGCAATCGCCGTTCGTCATTGTCCCGATCAGGTCCGGTATTGAAGTCGGTCAGATACCGGACATTTACCAGCAGGGCGTGTTAGCGACAATTATCGACTGGGATCAGGGCGAGGATGGCCTATTAGCAGTCACTATAGAGGGTTCGGAACGGGTGGCAATTAGCGAGCCGCGCGAAGGTGAACGGCTGCTCATGCACGGCACAACCGAACCCATCGAAGAGTCAAGCCTTGATGACCAGGTTTCACCCGCAAATAGCTATCTAATCGAGCTTCTTGCGCAGTTACCCGCCGTTCAGCAAAGTTCCTCTGAAGTTGAGCAAGAAACGCAAAGCGCTACCTGGCTTGCCTATCGGCTGGCGGAGCACCTGCCGATGCCGCTAGCAACGAAATATGAGGTGCTGTGCGCCGGCTCCGGGGCGAACAAGCTAGATCTCGTCAGCCAGTGGGTCGCCGCAATGGTGAAGGAACAACGATAGGGCCTGGAGTCGCGCATTTGATGCCATCGCCAAACTATGCCAACTTAAGGCTAACGCTGGTGATGCTGAAGCGCCGTTCGAGCGCCCCATGAGAACAATAACGATTTTGGTCGCTCTTGCGACCTTACAGACCGCCGTGAGCGCCGACCCGCTGCGCGAACGGCCAGAGGACTACGCGTGGCGATTATGTCCGCCAGAACGCGGCATACCCCTGCGCCCGTCATACGAAGATCCACTAACCCCCAGTGACCACACAGAGATCCGTGCCGATACCTCGCGAATCCTCAAAGAGGGGATCAGCGAGTTTACTGGTAACGTGGAGGTGATCCGCGGTCCGAGCGCCGTGAGTGGTGAGGTCGTTACCTACGACCCGACGACGGGGTTTGTTAACGCGGAGGGTCGAGCGCATGTGTGGGACCAAGGTTTCACTTGGTTTGGCGACTCCGCTTCGTATTCTCTCAACAGTGAAGTATCGCGATTGCACGATGGCAAATACTGGGTCTCCCAAAGCCGGGTGCGCGGCTATGCCGGAACCGTTGAGAACGACCGGGTTAATCAACTCACTACTCTTGAAGACGTTGATTACACAACCTGTCCCGAGAGCGGCCAAGAT
The DNA here is from genome assembly GCA_039030125.1 of Pseudomonadota bacterium. GTDB lineage: Bacteria > Pseudomonadota > Gammaproteobacteria > JBCCEV01. Next base: position 17,677 of record JBCCEV010000008.1, read on the forward strand.
TGGTCAATGCGGGCCGACAAGATCACGCTGAATCACGGCACGGACCGAGGGTCCGCCCGCAATGCTGTGCTGCGGGTCAAGAACGTGCCTGTTTTCTATCTTCCCTATATTAATTTTCCAATCAGCGACAAACGAAAATCCGGTTTTCTCGCACCACTGTTCGCGACCACCAACGAATCGGGGTTTGACTTTAGACTCCCTTATTACTGGAACATCGCGCCACAACACGACGCCACGATCACCCCGAGGGTGATCACCGATCGCGGCGCTATGCTCGGCGGCCAATATCGCTACCTTCTTGAGCGTGGTCGAGGCGAATTTGAGTTTGAGGTGTTGCCTGATGATGACCTCAGCGATGGTGAAACGCGTTCGGCTTTTTCTTTCAAACATGATCAAAGATGGCAAGGTGGCCACCGACTGAACGTCGATTTCGCCAACGTTTCCGATGACCAATATTTCGAGGACTTCGGGCGCAGTATTGGCGTTACCAGCCAGCGCTTTGTCGATCGCAGAGCTGAGTATGTCTACCAAGTGCCGGGACTTTATGCTCGTACGTTCGTGCAAAGTTATCAATCGGTTGACGATACCATCCCAGGCCCGGCCCAACCTTACAAACGCATTCCGAGCATCACTGTTTATGCGGCAAAGAATATCGCCGGAACCAGATTCACCCCTGCCATCGAGAGTGATCTGACCTACTTCTCAAGACCCGACAGCGTCACGGGAGGACGCTTTGATATCCGGCCCGAACTCAAATACGACTATCGCAAGACTTATCTAGAGATCACACCGCGAGCCTCGGTGCGACAGACCCAATACTTTCTTGATCAGCCCGAAGGTTTTGACAGCAGTATTTCGCGCACCGTCCCCTCATTCGACTTAAATGCAAAGATTTTTCTCGAACGAAACTTCTCGATGTTCGGACGAACGTTTTTTCAAACCTTGGAGCCACAGGTCTACTACCTTTTGATACCAAAAGTCGGTCAGGACGATATTCCAATATTCGACAGCGGGCGTTTCGATATCAACTTTTTGACGTTGTTTCAAAACAATCGATTCTCAGGACGCGACCGGATCGGCGATGCCAACCAGGTCACGACCGCTTTGAGAAGCCAAATATTGGACCAGGAGAACGGGCGCGAAGTGCTGAGGGTGAGTCTTGGGCAGATTCACTATTTTCGCGACCTAGAAATCACTACGGTACCCACTGCCGCCGCGGACGACCGTAGCGCCTCGGAATTGATCGGCGAGGTGGTCAGTGACCTTGGCGCTGGATGGAAGGTCCGTGGCACCCTTCAGTGGGATCCCGATACCGCGACCACCCGCAAAGCGGCGTTCAATATCCGCTACAACCCCGACTTTAGGACCACCTTGAATCTTGGTTACCGGCTTCGCCGGTCGTTCGATAGTATCGAACAGCTTGAAGCGTCCGTGCGTTGGCCGATTTGGGAAAACCTCGGGCTTGTTGGGCGTTGGAATTACTCTTTGGTCGAAGAACAGACCTTGGAAGCGGTCGGCGGTTTGGAATACGAAAGCTGCTGCTGGGGCGCCCGGCTAGTATCACGGCGCTTTCTTCGCAACTCGGCGGGCGAATTCGACAACGGCGTTTTTCTCGAAGTGGCTTTCAGGGGGCTAGGCGGTTTTGGCCGGAAATCCAGCTCCCTGCTGCGCCGTGGAATACCGGGCTACGAAGACCCATTCAGCCGCTAAGGCAAGCGGCTCAGCCGAAGCGATAGCCAGTTTGCGCTACAATACCGGTATCCATTCTTGAACTATCCCGCGACCCTTGTTCAGCTACAAACATCCAGCTTTTTCACTTATCACCGCAGCGATTCTCGGATTCGCCGGAGCCACGCCCAGCGACGAACTTGACCGCATCATCGCGATCGTCGATCAGGACATCATTGTGCAAAGCGAGCTCGACGAACAAATGCTAAGGGTTCGAGAGCAAATCCGTCAGAGTGGCGGGGAATCGCCGCCCACATCGGTGCTGGAACGCCAAGTGATTGAACGCTTGGTGCTCGAGAAGATCCAGCTCCAGCTCGCCGATGAGATCGGGGTGGACGTACCCGAAGAAGGCCTAAACCAAGCGATCATTGATATCGCCAGAAAAAATGATCTCTCCATGGATGAATTTCGCAGCATCCTAGAATCCGAAGGTTATGAATTCGAGGCCTTTAGGGCGCAAATCCGTCAAGAAATGACCGTGGCGGAATTAATTAAGGAGGAAGTTGGTCGTCGCGTTCGTGTGCTTCCCAGCGAGGTCGAAAATTATCTCCGCAACGAATCATTAGCAGGCGAATCCTCGGTTGAGTTTCGTATTTCCCACATTCTGATCGAGATCCCAGGTGGCGCGAATGACGATGAGGCCCGAGCAGCGCGCAGCGACGCGCAACGGGTTTTGGACGCAATCGTGGCAGGCGACGATTTTACCAGTTTGGCGATTACCCGCTCCGATGGACAAAACGCCTTGGATGGCGGCGACCTTGGTTGGCGCAAAGCAGAACGTCTTCCATCGTTATTCATCGAACCCCTTAGCCGACTTCAAATTGGTGAAGTCTCCGAGATCCTGACGAGTTCAAGCGGGTACCACATCATCAAACTAGTCGATAAACGCCAGGGAGAAAAAGTTCTCGTCGAGCAACACAACGTTCGCCATATCCTTATCGAAACCAACGAGCTCGTTGATGACCTGGCGGCTCTGGAACATTTAAGTCAGCTAAAGATCCGCCTTGAGTCGGGCGATGATTTCGCGACGCTTGCGAAAACCCATTCCGACGACCGGACCTCCGCTCTCGCCGGTGGCGATTTGGGCTGGGTCTCAAAGGGTCAAATGGTGCCCGAATTCGAGGAAATCATGGAGGTCGCTGACATCGGGATGTACGCGGGCCCGATAAAATCGGAATTTGGTTACCACATTCTTCAGGTTCGCGAACGCCGCACCATTGACGGCACCGAAGACGCTCAAAGGGCGCGGGCTCGCCGCGCTATCCAGCGGCGTAAATTCGATGAGGCTAGACAAGCTTGGTTGCGGCGGCTGCGCGACGAAGCCTATGTTGAATACCGTATTTGACGCGCCAATACCACGCTTGGTGGTGTCGTCGGGAGAACCGGCCGGGATCGGCCCGGACTTGTGCGTCGAACTCCTGAGAAATCCACCTCGTCACTGTGAACTTGTCGTGGTCGCAGATCCGAGCATTATCGAACGGCGCGCGAGCGCACTTGGTCATGAAGGGCTCGATATAACGCGCTTTAATCCTGCACTTGCACGCTGCGCGAACCGCACGTTGATACTTCCTGTACAAGCGGCAAATAAGAATGCGCGGCCCGGAATTCTGGACCATCGCAACAGCGGCTACGTATTGAGTTGTCTCGACAAAGCGCTTGAGCTTTGTAGAAATGATGAACGGACTGCACTGGTGACTGGCCCCATCCAAAAGTCGGTTATCAATGATGCCGGGATCGCTTTCACCGGGCACACCGAGTACCTCGCAGAAAAATGTGGCGTGGCGCTACCCGTGATGATGCTTGTCAGCGGTCAACTGAGGGTATCTTTAGCCACCACTCATTTACCGCTCAGCGCGGTACCCGAAGCGCTGAATACGGCTTTAGTCGAAGAAGTTATATCGATCACAGACCAAGGGTTACGCGCCCGGTTCGGCCTGGCCAATCCACGGCTTGCCGTGTGCGGTCTCAATCCTCACGCTGGCGAGTCAGGGCATCTTGGCCGTGAGGACGTGGACATCATCGCTCCGGCAATCCAGCGCCAGCGCGATGCAGGTTTGAACGTGGTGGGGCCCTTGGCCGCCGACACGGTGTTTTCTCCGCAAATCCGCACGCGTTACGACGCGGTTGTCGCGATGTTTCACGACCAGGGTTTGGCACCCCTGAAGGCGTTGGGATTCGGTGAGACCGTGAATGTCACTTTGGGATTGCCAATCGTTAGAACCTCGGTCGACCACGGTACCGCGCTTGAACTTGCTGCCACGGGGGACGCGAAATCAGGCAGCATGCGCGCCGCACTGGCGACCGCTCAGGCAATGCTTAATAGCGGCGCGCCGTGAAAGCGAAAAAAAAATTCAGTCAGAATTTTCTCGTCGACCAACCGACTATCGACAACATTACTGAATTCATTAGGGCACGGCCAAACCAGCAGATCGTCGAAATCGGTCCGGGTAAGGGCGCTCTCACTGACCAACTCGCCCGGTGCGGTGCGCAGCTCATTTTGATCGAAATTGATCGCGATCTAGCCGCCGCCTTACGCGCCCGATTCCAGAACAGCGAAAACGTCGAAGTTTTTCAGCAGGACATCCTTGAAACGGATTTTCAGCGCTTCAAGGAGAGGGGGCTTGGATGGCGGATTGTCGGTAATTTGCCCTACCACATCTCCTCGCCAATTCTCCTGCGCTTCCTCAGCGACCCAAGCTGGTTCAGCGACGCGATATTTATGCTGCAAAAAGAAGTTGTTGATCGGCTCTGTGCCGAGCCGGGAACCAAGTCTTACGGCCGACTCACCGTCGCCGCCCAGGCCACCTGCATCATATCGCCCGGTTTTGAGATAACCCCCGACGCCTTCGACCCCATGCCGCGTGTGATCTCTAGTCTTGTGCGACTAGCCCCTCGCCCGCAACAACCGACCGCGGCAGTGCTCACGATCTGCGAACAGCTCACGCGCTTCGCGTTCAGCCAGCGGCGCAAGACGATCCGCAACAGCGTCGGCGCACAGTTTCCCCTCGCGCCACTGGAAGCCGCCGGCATCGATGTGTCACGTCGACCCGAGGAAATCTCAGTTGAAAGGTATATCGCGGCTGCGCAGAACCTGCTGGAAAGCAGAAATCCCGCGCGGACCGGACCCGACGCAAACTAACCTGTTGATCCAATATAGTTACCCACAAAAACTGTGGATAACCCTGTGAAAGATGCCGGGCATAACGCGCCTTAGGCTGCAAATTGTTACAAAAGTGTTAAGTTGGTCAAAATTTCATCACCAACAATATTTTGCTAAAAATCAATAGATTAGAGAATCTGTCAAACACTGACTTGGGCCAGGGCCCGCCAAATACCGATATAACGACGCGGTTTTGCTGGAATGTGCATAAAAACTCTGCTGGCTAGATTGCTTGCCTGCGTTTTTTGAATATTTAAATCGGGAAACCGTGCTAAACCATTGAAGTGTGGAAGGACCAACCGGAAAAAAATCGAAGGCGGCGATCGGTTCGCGGCCGCGGCCGTAATCACCAAATCTAGCTCTGCATGACGCGCCTGATTTCCCTAATGACTGGAACGCTGCGCGGTTTAATACCGTGCCAAATCCGAAACGATTCAGCGGCCTGTTCAACGAGCATTCCCAAGCCGTCGGCCTGGCGATGGCCACCGTGCTCGCTCACCCACTGGAGAAGCGGGGTGGGCTCGGGCGCGTACATCATGTCGTAGAAAAATGCGCCCTGCGACACGAGTTCTGCCGGTAGGGGCGGCCGGTCTCCGGCCAAACTCGACGAGGTTGCATTAATGACGAGGTCATAATCGAACGCACGGACCTCTCCCCAAAGCTCCAGAGCAAAACGACTTTCGTTGAATTGCTGAAGGAGCCGCTCAGCCCGCGCCGGTGTCCGGTTGCAAATCGCGATCTGGCTGCAATCGCGCTGCAGCAACTCCGGTAAGACACCACGGGTAGCGCCGCCAGCGCCGAGCATCAACACCTTAGCGCCCGAGAGCTGCAAACCCAGGTTGTCTTCCAAGTCCCGCGCCAACCCGATCCCATCGGTATTGAATCCAGCAACTTCGTCACCCGCCAACTGGATAGTGTTTACCGCCTGCGCGCGGTCCGCGGCGAAATTAGTCGGTTGGCATAGGTCGAATGCCTCGACTTTCAAAGGCACGGTGACGTTGAGCCCGAGCCCGCCAGAGTCCCTAAATTCGGCAACGAATTCGCTAAGCCTTCCAGCCTTGACCCGCTGGCGCGAGTATTGGAGTTCGATGCCCGTCTGTTTGGCGAACAGCGCGTGAATTTCTGGGGAGCGGCTGTGCTGGATCGGATCGCCGACCACGCAGAATTTTGAGGCCGAGTCCGGCATGCGCTTAATAGCGAGTCACAGGCCGGTCGTTAGCTGCTCTTGGATTGTGCCTCTACCAGGCCCCCGCGAAGCACATAGGCGTTGAAACCTCGCTCACTCAACAAAAATGCCGCTGCCGAGCTGCGACGCCCTGTGTCGCAATAAACAATATAGGTCGATTCCGGATCAAGAGAATCCGCCTTCAAGCGCAGCATAAACAGCGGAATGTTTTCGCTGCCTTTGATGCCATTGTTTCCATGTTCGCTTTCAAGGCGGACATCAAGCATCTTCGCGCCCTCGGCGACCAGTTCCTTGGCTTGCGCGAGATCACACGAGCTGAGCATCGGTTCTTTCAATAATTCGTTGAAGTCGTCTTTCGACAGACGCATCAACATGCCATCGGAAGCCATCGTGATACTGGCGTTGCGTTTCGCCTCCGCAAGCAAAGCTTCCTCGCCGAACGCGTCACCGTCTTTGAGGGTCGCTAGTGTTACCTCCGAGCCTGTTTTACCCGTCCGGGTGACCTTCGCGGTGCCATGCTTAATGATGTAGTAGCAATCGCCGTCGTCACCTTGCTTGATGACCGATTCGCCCGCTTTCATGGGCACTTCTTGCATGCGCATGAACATCGCCTGAATGTTCGCCGGCGGCACCTGCAAAAACGCTTGCGATTGCAGAATTCGAGTCATCCAATCGGAATCGTCTTCCTCTTCCTCTTCAACGCTGATTTCAGCGACTTCAATTCCTGAGAGTTGATCCCAAGTAAGAAGGATATCCATAAGGTCGCTGTCAAAGCGGGTTATTTTGCAAGCACCCTTGGCTTTAGCCGTCTGGGTTCGCGGCTGGTTATTCCCCATTGCGTGCTTCGCGGCATCAGTACCGCCCTTCAGGCTTTGCACCTCGCCTTGGTCGTCAGTTAGCGTCGCGTCGCCTTCCAGAAGGTAGACAGCTTTGCGGTCAACATCTCCGATCTTGAAGATGGTTTTTCCCGACGAGACCTCTTCCACAATGGCCTTACCCGCCAATTCCTGGAAGTTCTCCGCATTCAACGCATTCGCCGGAACGAGCGTTTTAAGAATATTTTTATCTACAAGTTCGCCAGCCATGAGTCGCCTTTAATCAGCGCTAGATTTGGGTAAATCAGCGATCCAGCCGTAGGGATGGAGCTCTTAGCTAAAGTCTGAGCCCGTGATCGAGCCCGGCGTCATTGTAGTCATTTAGGGCTACTCAAGAAACTGTTTTTTCCCGTTTTTCTGTCTCAAATAGTAAAAACCGCCGGACGACGATAAGGCCGCCCGGTGGTTGTGAGCACTAAGCTGGACTGCGCCTGAGTCCCTAGAGAATATAACCGCGTTCGTCGTGCTCAACGAGGTCCAGACCTTCGGTTTCCTGCTCTTCGGAGACTCTCAAACCAACGAGCAGGTCGGTGACCTTGAGCAATATGAAGGTACCAACCGCGCACCATACAACGGTCGCGAGCACCCCAATAGCCTGAACTGCGAGCTGAGTGCCAATAGTCATGCCATCGGCTAACCCGGCGCCACCAAATTTTTCCGCCACGAAGACACCGGCGGCTAAAGTCCCAAGGATCCCACCAATGCCGTGCACTGGCATGACGTCGAGCGAGTCGTCGATTTTAAGGGTCCGCTTGATGAATTGCGTCGCCGTGTAACAGACCAGCCCAGCCGCGATGCCGATGACCAGCGCGCCCATCGGACCCACAAAACCCGATGCCGGCGTGATTGTGCCGAGTCCCGCAACCATACCGGTGACAATCCCCAATACACTGGGCTTTCCGTGACGCAGCCATTCGATGAACATCCAGGTTAACGAGCCCGCAGCGGCGGAGATATGCGTCACAAGCATTGCCATGCCGGCGTCAGCGTTGGCGGCTACGGCGCTGCCGGCATTAAAACCAAACCAGCCCACCCACAGTAATGAAGCACCGGTGACCGTCATCGCTAAGTTATGCGGAGGCATCGCTGTGTTAGGAAAGCCGTTTCGAGCACCCAATACGAGGGCCGCGACGAGCGCCGCCACACCCGCGTTGATGTGCACCACGGTACCGCCTGCGAAATCCAAAAGACCGCGCTCGCCAAGCCATCCGCCGCCCCAAACCCAATGGCAAACCGGGGCATAGACAACAAGTAACCAGGCCGAGCTGAAAATCAACACCGCAGAAAAGCGCATTCGTTCAGCGAAGCCGCCGACCACCAGCGCTGGGGTGATAATCGCAAACGTCATCTGGAACATCACGAACACCGTCTCCGGAATCGTTCCGCTCTCGCTCGCGCGAACCACGTCTGAGAGCAGCAGATTGCCCCCACCAATGTAGGCATTCATGCCGCCACCATCGCCAAACGCGAGACCGTAGCCGCAGAACATCCACAACAATGACATGGCGCAACACAGCGCGAAGCACTGCATCAAAACCGACAGGACATTCTTGCTACGAACAAGACCAGCGTAGAACAACGCGAGCCCGGGTAAGGTCATCATCAGAACCAGAGCCGTGGACATGAGCAACCAAGATGTGTCGCCCGCGTCGGTTTCGGCAAAAACAGACATAGGAAATAGAAGACAGAGCGACATCGCTCCGCGCAGTGCGTAGGCCATCGGAACCTCCCGAGTTTTTAGCGCGCCGCTTCTAACCTGGTGCGACCCAATGACGAAGGGCGGCGTCGCTATTTGCGCCGGTTTGCCCGTCAAACCGGCATAAATCTATGAGCTCATGTGCTAAAGAGCTTCGACCCCTGTTTCTCCAGTGCGAATACGAATGACATCAACCAAGTCGGATACAAAAATCTTGCCGTCTCCGATTGATTCAGAATTTGCTGCGCCACGAACTGCTTCCATGACTTGCTCGACAACGTCTGCGCTAACGGCCAACTCGATTTTAAGTTTAGGCAGGAAATCGACGACGTATTCGGCACCGCGGTAGAGTTCGGTATGCCCTTTTTGTCGACCAAAGCCTTTGATTTCGGTCACTGTCATTCCGGTGACGCCCAGGTCCGACAGCGACTCGCGCACGTCGTCAAGCTTGAAGGGTTTAATAATGGCAGTGACTAGTTTCACGCAGTTGGCCTCCTATGCAGCCAGGCTTAATAAGCTATTAGAGCGCTTCGGCGCCGGTCTCACCGGTTCTGATCCGAACCGCTTCGCCGAGTTCGACGACAAAAATCTTACCGTCGCCTATTTTCCCGGTGGATGTAGCCTTGGAAATCGCTTCGACGACGGCATCGACCTGGTCGTCGGCAACGGCGATTTCCAGCTTGCTCTTCGGCAGGAAATCGACGACATACTCGGCGCCACGATAAAGCTCTGTATGACCTTTCTGGCGACCGAACCCTTTGACCTCGGATACCGTTAGGCCCTGGACCCCCACTTCGGATAGCGCCTCGCGAGCGTCATCTAGTTTGAATGGTTTAATAATTGCGATGACTAATTTCATTGAATATCTCCGCGTATTGACGGTGCTGCTCATGCGTAATCGTCAGGAGCACTCCCCAGCTTGGATGCGCTTGTCATAAACCTACACGCAACCTTCAATCCCAGTGACCGTCGATTTCTTTGCATCATGGGTTTGCAGCATGCATGCCAAGTCCTTGATTACCCTGAATAGCCAATAGAAAGACAACTGAGCGATTCGAAATAGGGCGAATCACCCGTCCTAGGCACCGAAACAGTGCGCCTTCGACGTTATTATGCACGTCTTCGGTGCAGCTTAATATGGAACGCGCGCCCTCAAGACTTTATCCTAGTGCACTATGATCAACGTTAAAACCATCGAAGGCGTCGCCGAGCGAATTGCCCGACTACTCCCAGCGGATGCGGCGGTGTTGCGAGAAGAATTCAAAAACAACGCCGAATTGATCTTGAAAAACGCAATCGAGCGGATGGATTTAGTGACCCGCGAAGAGCTTGAGATCCAGGCCGCGCTGCTGGAGAAGACACAGGCTCGACTCAACGAACTCGAGGAACAACTCAGCGCCCTCAAAGCATCAAAATCAAGCTAGCTATCATGACCCATGGGATGGATCCCGGGAGCAAATTATGCACGGAAGCACCGCGCTGGCCACGACCGTCAGCCGCACCATTATCGGCCTCGCCACCATACCGATCTGCGTGGAGGTCCATATCTCGAATGGCCTGCCGGCGTTCTCAATGGTCGGCCTGCCAGAGACCGCGGTACGCGAAAGTAAGGAACGCGTGCGCAGCGCCATCATTAATTCGGGCTTTGAATTCCCAGCTCGGCGGATCACTGTAAATCTCGCACCGGGCGATCTGCGAAAAGAAGGCACACGGTTCGACTTGGCCATCGCGGTCGGGATACTCATTGCGACCGGACAATGCGCTGATAACGTCGAGTCCTATGAGTTTATTGGCGAACTTGCTCTGTCCGGCGAAATTCGGTCGGCCGGAATGGCCCTGCCCATTGCCGCCGGGACGGCGGGGGCCGGTCAACGGCGGCTGATCGCCGCGCCAGCCGATGCCCGCGAAGCAGCGCACCTGAGCGGGCTCGAGGCATTGTCCGCTGCCAATTTGAGCGCCGCCATCGATCACCTTAACGGCGCCGGAGACTTAGAGCGGGCCGCCGCTGCTCAGCAGACCAATACGCAACGACCGCTTCCGGATATGAGAGACGTGCGCGGCCAATTCCATGCCCGGCGAGCCCTGGAGATTGCAGCAAGCGGCGGACATCATCTGATTTTCATTGGTCCGCCCGGCAGCGGCAAGACAATGCTCGCACAACGTCTGGCAGGTTTGCTCCCGCAACTTAGCGATGCGGAAAAACTCGAACAGGCCATCGTGCGCTCCGCCGCGGGCCTGGAAGTTGATATGAACTGTGCCCGGCCATTCCGCGCGCCGCATCATTCTGCCTCAGCGGCAGCAATCGTCGGGGGTGGCAGGCACGCCCAGCCGGGCGAGATCTCGCTCGCTCATCGTGGCGTGCTATTCCTCGACGAACTTCCAGAATTCGACCGACGCACCCTGGAGATGCTCCGCGAACCGCTCGAGTCAAAGGAAATCTGCATTTCCAGAGTTCATGGAACATTTGTCTACCCGGCTCAGTTTCAATTAGTGGCGGCCATGAATCCATGTCCGTGCGGGTATTGGGGACATTCCCAAATCGAATGCACTTGTACCAGCACGGCCGCCCAACGATATCGCAATCGGATCTCGGGACCTTTGATGGACCGCTTCGACTTACAGGTCACCGTGGCCCAGGAATCCAATTGGATTGGGTCCGCCGTCTGCGCCGAAGCAAGCCCGGCCATTGCCCGACGAGTCGCGCTTGCCCGCCAGAGACAACTGGGTCGGCAGAATCGAGTTAATAGCGAACTCGACGGGCAATCGGTCATCGTCGAAAAACTGTCGCCGGCCGCTCAAGAATTATTGGCGTTGGCAACTGAGAAGCTCGCGCTCACCGCGCGTGGTGCGCATAAAATCGCCCGGGTCGCTATGACTATCGCTGATCTGGCGGACTGCGACGTGGTTGATTCGGATCACATCGCGCAAGCGCTAAACTTTCGCGGTGGGTATTCCAAGTTTAGCTAACCCGCCGGCGCGGCAAGTGTGTAAAGTGTGATTAATGCCGAGGGAGATAGCTGCTGAACATCGAAGACAAATACAGTATTGATATCGCTGCTGAAACTCAATACATCGACGCGCAAAGCAAGCCTGAAGACTCTGAATATGTTTTTGCCTATCGAATAACCATTACCAATTCAGGATCGCTCACTGCCACCTTGAAAACCCGGCATTGGATCATCACTGATGCGGGCGGTGAAGTCCAAGAAGTAAAGGGCGAAGGAGTCGTCGGCCAGCAACCCAGATTAGTACCTGGTGATTCGTTCACCTACACCAGCGCTGCAATGATAAAGACGCCAGTAGGCACCATGCATGGTAGCTATCAAATGATCGCCGCCGACGGCACAGCATTTGATGCTCCAATCGCACCTTTTCGACTGTCGATCCCAAGCGCGATTCACTGACCTCCTCTCATGGCCAGCTACGTTATTGGCGACATTCAAGGTTGTCTTGTCGAGCTCGAAGCGCTACTTCGCCGAATAGATTTTAGTCCGCGGCAAGACCAACTCTATTTTGTCGGTGACTTAGTGAACCGCGGGCCTAACTCGCTTGAAGTCCTGCGCCTGGTCGTCGAGTTGGGCGACAGCGCTAGAACGGTCCTCGGTAATCATGATCTCCACTTACTAGCCTGCGCCCATACGCCAAACCGGCGGTCGAAACCTAAGGATACTTTCGAAGACATACTAAACGCCGCGGACGCAGATCGACTGCTGCATTGGGTGCGCCAACAACCCTTGCTTCTCGACCTCGGAGCGGCTCGGGGCTGGGTCGTTCACGCTGGTCTCTATCCGGGATGGGATCTCAATGAAGCGCAATCCTTGGCTCGGGAGGTCGAGGGCAAATTGCGTTCAGCGGATTTCACGCGAGTTCTAAGCCAAATGTACGGCGACAAACCGGCAACATGGTCGCACCAATTACAAGATGCGGAGCGCTGGCGTTTCGTGTTGAATGTTCTAACGCGAATACGTTTTTGCAACCCGGACGGCAGCCTGAACCTCGCCGAAAAGGGTGCGGCGGCAGGCGCCGACGCCAAGCTCATCCCCTGGTACGCGGTTGCAAATCGTAAAAGCGTCCACCACGCCATTTACTTTGGCCATTGGTCCACTTTACGCGTCGAGGAAAGGCACGCAGCGGTTCATAACGTTTATCCGCTCGATACAGGCGCCGTGTGGGGCGGCGCGCTTACGGCCATTTGCGTGGAAACCGGTGAGCGGACGTCGGTGCCCGCCTCGGCTAATGCGCGCAGCCCTCACCAAGCCGGTTGAGGACCTTGAAACAGTAAGGATAGGCGTGGTTAGCATCGGCTGACATCTCGGCAACGACTGTCTCCTCCCAAACGCTTGGTTCAAGCTTCGGGAAGAAAACATCGCCAGCAACGTTTGCGCGCACCAGGGTTAAGTAAATCCTATGGGCCTGGCCCAGCGCTTCTCGATAAAGCGCCTCACCGCCGATAATGAAGACTTCGGGTTCGCTCGCACATGATCGGATAGCCACCTGCAGTGCCGAGAAAACGTCACACTCCGGCGCCTGGTAGTCTACCTGACGCGAAATCACGATATTCCTTCTTCCCGGTAACGCCCGGCCAATCGATTCGTGGGTTTTTCTGCCCATAAGGATCGGGCTACCCATAGTCAGGCTTTTGAATCGCTTCAAATCGGCTGGCAGATGCCACGGCAGTTGCCCACCAACGCCAATCACCCGCGCGGGCGTCATCGCCACGATCAGAGACATTCTCATCGTCGCGGTTTCTCTAGACGGCAATGGGGGCGGCTATCGATGGATGCGCCTGATAGTCCTTGAGGTGAAAGTCTTCGAATGTGAAATCGAAGATCGAGTCGACGGTGGGATTAAGCTCCATCGTTGGCAGTTTATACGGGGTTCGCGTGAGCTGGAGGTCGGCCTGCTCCAGATGGTTGGAATAGAGATGTGCATCACCAAGCGTATGAACGAAATCACCATAATCAAGACCGGTCACATGGGCGATCATCATCGTCAACAAAGCATATGAAGCAATGTTGAACGGCACACCCAGAAAAACGTCGGCGCTTCGCTGGTACAACTGACACGAGAGTTTGCCCTCGGCAACGTAGAACTGGAATATCGTGTGACACGGTGGCAGCGCCATCGAAGGGACTTCCGCCACGTTCCAGGCGCTCACGATCAGGCGCCGCGAATCCGGGTTCGTGCGGATCATTTCAATCACATCAGATATCTGATCAATGGTTTCGCCTCGCGCGCCTTGCCAACTCCGCCACTGGGCACCATAAACGGGACCCAGATCGCCATTCTCATCCGCCCATTCATCCCAAATCGATACCCCGTGTTCTTGCAGGTAACGGACATTGGTATCGCCGTTTAGGAACCAGATCAACTCATGGATGATCGACTTCAGGTGCAGCTTTTTAGTGGTTAATAAGGGGAAACCCTGGGCGAGATCAAAACGCATCTGATAGCCAAAAGTACTCAGCGTCCCGGTTCCGGTCCGGTCCGATTTTTCGGTGCCGTGGCGCCGAAAGTGTTCCATTAATTCCAAATAAGCGCGCATTCAAACCCCTTCTGGCGATGGCCGACGACTGGCAAAAATGGCAATTGCCAGACCGCAGAAAATCATGGGTAACGATAATACCTGGCCCATCGTTAACCAACCCCAAGCCAAGTAGCCAATATGTGCATCGGGTTCCCGAACGAATTCAACGAGAAATCGAAAGCTACCGTACCCTATCAAAAAAACTGCTGATAGCGTGCCGATCGCTGCACCACGCAGCGCAACGGCGCGCAAGATTAGAAACAGCACGGCACCTTCCAGAAAAGCCTCATAAAGCTGCGAAGGATGGCGCGCTTCACCGCCCGCCAACGGAAACACGACTCCCCAGGGTAAGGTTGTCGGCGCACCCCAAAGTTCTTGATTCACGAAGTTCGCGACACGCCCCAAAAGTAACCCGATGGGTACGGCCCGCACGACAAAATCACAGAGCGCAAAAAACAAAAATTGCGCACGCCGAGCATAGAGCCACAAAGCGAGAATGAACCCCAGCACGCCACCGTGGAACGACATGCCGCCCTCCCAAACCGCGAAGACATGCAGGGGATTGGATGCATAGCTGGCGAGATTATAAAAAAGCGCATAACCGATCCGGCCTCCCAGTACCGCGCCCACCGCAGCATAAAACACCAGATCCCCAATCTGCTCCTGATTCCAAGAAAGGCGTTCCTGGCGCGCCGCGCGATTTAGATACCACCAACCGATGCCGATACCAGCCACGTAAGCCAGGCCGTACCAACGTACCGCGATCGGCCCGATCTGAATGGCTATAGGATCTATGGCTGGGAACGCGATCATCGACCCTATGATGTTAACACGCACCCTATCTTCGCATTGTTCTGCGCGCGGTAAGATTGGTTTTGTGAATCGTCTTTCCGCCAGTCTCAGTCCCTACCTTCTCCAGCACGCCGAGGACCCCGTCCATTGGTGGCCTTGGGGTGAGGATGCGTTAGCCGAGGCGAGGGACAGCGGTCGGCCAATCCTGCTATCGATCGGTTACTCTTCATGCCATTGGTGCCATGTGATGGCGGAGGAGTCGTTCGCAGATCCAACGATAGCAGCGCTGGTCAACAAGCACTTCGTCAACATTAAGGTCGATCGGGAAGAGCGCCCGGATCTCGATAAGGTTTATCAAACGGCACATCAATTGTTAACGGGTCGACCCGGCGGTTGGCCGCTAACTGTCTTCCTAACCAGCGATGCGCAGGTTCCTTTTTACGCGGGAACATATTTCCCACCCATGCCTCAGCGTGGACTGCCAAGCTTCAGGCAGCTACTAGAAAATCTTGTCGACGTTACCAACAATAACGATTTGCAAGACCTTGTAAGCGAGGTCCAACAAAAACTGTCGCGCGCTTTCGACGAACCCGAACAACCGCTCGCCTCAGGGCCTCTGCAAGAGGATGTCGTGACCGCAATCCTCACGCTCCACGACGACTCGCAGGGGGGCTTCGGTCACGCGCCCAAATTCCCTCAGTGCAGCATGTTGCAAACGCTGTTGCGCTCTTCAAGTGGAAGAGAAGCCGCGCTATTTTCACTGCGCCGGATGGCCAGCGGTGGCCTTTTCGATCATCTGGGTGGGGGCTTCTTCCGATATTCTACCGATGACACTTGGACCATCCCTCACTTCGAGAAGATGCTCTATGACAACGGCCCGCTGCTCGAGATCTATTGCCGCGCTTGGCTGCTTTCCGGTGACTTGTTTTTCGAGCGCATCGCTCGACACACCGCAGCGTGGCTGCTCGACGAAATGCAATCCCCATGCGGTGCTTTCTATACCAGCATTGATGCCGATAGCGACGGCGAAGAAGGCGCCTGTTATCTGTGGGAGCGTGGCGAAGTAGAGATGCGATTGGGTGACGACTTCCAGCAGTTTGCGAGCTGCTTTTCCCTTGATCAAAAACCAAACCTGGGAGACCGATGGCACCTGAGACTCAGCGATCAAGTTCCGCCTCAATGGCTAATGCAAACTTTGGCCGATCCAAATCTTCTGTACAGCCGCCGCAGCTTACTGGCGTTCAGAAGCCAACGGCTCCAACCCCAGCGCGATGAAAAAATCCTCACTTCCTGGAATGCCCTAACCATTCGCGCACTGTTCACCGCTGCCCAAATTCTGGACGAAACCCGTTATTGCGACGCGGCTGACAGGGCACTCGATTTCGTGCTTGATGCGCACATCATCGACCAGCGTTTGTACGCCATTAGTCGCAACGAAACCGTTTACCAATCCGGATTTTTAGATGACTACGCCTTGTTGATTGACGCCCTCATTTGCTCGCTGGAAACTTCCTGGAACACCCATCGGTTGCAAAGCGCACTGCTGCTTGCCGATCGGATGATCACCGAGTTCGAGGATAAAGTTCAGGGCGGTTTCTTTTTTACTGGCTTAACCCAGGAGCAATTGGTGAGCCGCCCCAAAAGCTACGCCGACGAAACGCTGCCCAACGGGATCGCTCTGGCCTCGCTAGCCTTGCTTAAGCTCTTTGAGTTAACTGGCCGCTTGAGCTACCGCGATGTCGCGCAGCACGCCATCCGCTCGGCGCAAGCGCTCGTTCAACGATGGCCCGCCGCCCATTGTGAAATGGCACGCGCCGCGGATTATCTCGCTTCACCGCCAGCCACTGTGATCATCGCAGTTGTAGACCAACACGCCGCTGAAGAAATGCAAGGCGTCGCTCATTCCCCATTGCCTGACAAGGCCACTGTGTTTTGCGTGCCTGCAAGCGCCGCACTGAAACAGCTCGACAAGCCCGCAGTAAACGGCCAAACGACGGCCTATGTGTGCCGCGCAGGGACTTGCAGTCAACCGGTGACGACCGCTAGAGCCTTACAGAAGCTGCTGGAATCTACGACCAGTTCAGTCCCGTAGCGAAAGCGGCTTGATAAAGTTCCGCAAACTCTGTTCGGGTGAACTTATGATTTTGCGTGCCCTTGTGGGCAATCTTAATCGAACCCAGCAGGGCCGCGATGCGGCCTGTTGTTTCCCAATCTAATTCATTCATTAAGCCATAAAGCAGACCCGCGCGGAACGCATCTCCGCAGCCAGTGGGGTCTACAACAGCCGTTGGTTTAGCAACCGGTATCTCGATGCGTTCGCCATCGGTGAATATCCACGCGCCTTCCGCGCCGCGGGTCACGATTAAGGCACGAACATGCTCTGCAATTTCTTGATGCGACCAGCCGGTACGCTCCTGCATGAGTTCGCCTTCATAGTCGTTCACGGTCACCCAATCTGCTTTGTCGATAAAGCCCTTTAAATCATCGCCATCGAACATTGGCATACCTTGGCCTGGGTCGAAAATAAACGGCACTTCGGCTGCTTTCATTTGATCGGCATGAGCAAGCATGCCATTGCGGCCATCAGGAGCGATGATCCCGACGGTGACGTCTGCGGCATCGGCAACCTGATTTTGATCGGAAGACTCCATCGCGCCCGGGTGAAAGGCCGTGATTTGATTGTCGTCGAGATCGGTGGTGATAAATGCTTGGGCGGTCAACGCGTCATCGATAACGGTGATATGTGTCTGTGGGACCCCCTGGCGTTCCAACCAATCCGAGTACGGCGCGAAATCCTCACCAACCGTTCCCATTGGTAGCGGATCACCACCAATGAGCTTAAGGTTATATGCAATATTGCCTGCGCATCCCCCAAACTCGCGACGCAAGGTCGGCACCAAAAACGAGACGTTCAGAATATGGATCTTGTCGGACAAAATATGGTTTTTAAAACGGTCCTCAAAAACCATGATGTTGTCGTAAGCCAGTGAACCACAGATCAAAGCCGGCATTTAAAACTCCTTAAGTCGGTGCCCCGCGCGGGTTGCAGCTTGTGTAAAGCTAATGACGAGTAAGTCCCTGCCGACTCAACTCGCCATCACATAAGAAACGCCGTACTTTAACATTGAACAACTGAAACGCAGCGATAGAATCGCCACCATGACCATCGCTTCGCTGCTATTTGAATCCCAAGTTCTGTTAGCCCTAGCGGCTCTCGTCGTGGCCGGCGTCGGGGAACTGGCGCTTGAAGAAACCGCCGCGAAGATCACCAATCGCAGTAATGCCATGGCGTTATTGTGGGACAAATTCTGGGCGCCGCTATTACGTTCGTCGATCCTGCTGGGATTCGTGATCCTGCTCTATCCTCTGCTGTTTGGTGTTCAGGTCGCACCTGATTTCCGTCTATTGATTGCCGAGAACGCCTTGCGATTATCGAACTTGATGGGATTGCTTCTGCTGCTATCCCTGTTTTTACCGCTGGCGCCATTTTTTGCGCGGCGTCAGCACTACATCTTGCCGCTCCAAGGCATCCTCGCGACGGCTTTTGTATTTTCTTGGCTGACGAACTATCTCGGCGTCACAGCCTCGGGACCTTGGCCTGGCATCGACCCTGCAATCGCTATCGGCGTGCTTATATTTGTCGGCCACCGCGCCGCGAATCGGCTCGCCGCCTGGGCGGGACCCATGCTTGATGAAGCACTGGGCGTATCGGGCTCGACACGAATCACTTTAAATATTGGCGAATTGTTAGCGCAAGCACCGGTGATCTTACTTTACGGCTTCGCGCTCGGGCGTCAGATAGCCCCCTGACGCCTCAGGCCGCAGCGCGTTTCCCGTTGAGCAAGCGTTTGAGGAAACGTCCGGTGTGCGAACCTTTCTGCTCGGCGAGATCCTCCGGCGTGCCCGCGGCAATGATCTCACCGCCGCCCGAACCCCCTTCCGGTCCCAGATCAACAACCCAATCCGCTGTTTTGATTACATCGAGATTGTGCTCAATAACAACGACTGTATTGCCTTTGTCGCGTAGGCGATGAAGAACCTTTAATAGCTGTTCGATATCAAAAAAATGCAAGCCCGTCGTCGGTTCATCGAGAACGTAGAGCGTTTTGCCCGTATCGCGCTTGGATAACTCTCGGGCCAGTTTGACGCGCTGCGCTTCGCCACCGGATAGCGTCGTCGCGTTCTGACCCAAATGAATATACGACAACCCAACTTCAAGCAGGGTTTGTAATTTAGGTGCAACGGTCGGTATCGCGTCAAAAAAACTGCGCGCCTCCTCGACCGTCATGTCCAACACCTGCGAGATGTTCTTCCCTTTGTAGAGGATATCCAGCGTTTCGCGGTTATATCGTGCGCCGCGACAGACATCACAGGGCACGTAGATATCGGGTAGAAAATGCATTTCGACTTTTGTAACACCGTCGCCCTGGCAAGCTTCACAGCGGCCACCCTTCACGTTAAAGCTAAAGCGTCCCGGTTTGTAACCGCGTGCACGAGCTTCAGGTGTTTCCGCAAAAATCTCGCGAATGGGGGTAAACAGGCCCGTGTAGGTGGCAGGATTGGAACGGGGCGTGCGTCCAATCGGACTCTGATCGATCTCAACCACTTTGTCGAAAAGCTCAAGCCCGTGGACTGCAGCATGCGGCGCGGGAGACGTTGATGCCTTGTTGAGATCGCGAGCGGCAATCCGGTATAAGGTTTCGTTAACCAATGTCGACTTTCCCGATCCGGAAACTCCCGTAACACAGGTCATTAATCCGGCCGGGATCTCAACGTCGACTTGACGAAGATTGTTGCCGCTAGCGCCTTTGATCGTCAGTACCCGTTTAGGATCAAAGGTATGGCGTAAGCTTGGCAGCGCTATTTCTCGGCGCCCAGATAAGAACTGCCCGGTCAAGGACGACTCCGACGCGGCCAACAACTCAGGCTCGCCGCTCACTACCACCTGGCCGCCATGAATTCCGGCGCCCGGTCCCATGTCTATCACGTAGTCCGCAGCACGGATGGCCTCTTCATCGTGTTCAACAACGATCACCGTGTTACCGAGATCACGGAGCCTCGTGAGGGTCTTAAGGAGCCGTTCGTTATCGCGCTGATGCAGCCCAATTGAAGGCTCATCAAGGATATACATCACGCCGACAAGGCCGGCCCCGATTTGACTTGCCAGCCGGATCCGCTGGGCCTCACCGCCGGAGAGCGTATCAGCACTGCGGTCAAGGGTGAGGTAGTCCAGCCCCACGTTGACCAAGAAGCTCAATCGATCGGCAATCTCGTTCAAAATTTTCTCAGCGATTTCACCGCGCTTACCGGGCAGCTTCAGCATTTTGACGAAATCCAATGCGCCGCCCACCGGTTGACAGGTGATCTCGCTGAGATTCTTATCATCGACGAAGACATGGCGGGCCGACCGATTAAGCCGCGTGCCGTCGCATTCAGGGCACCTTCGTGTACTCAGGTAACGAGCCAGCTCTTCGCGCACCACGTTTGAGTCAGTATCGCGATAGCGACGCTGCATGTTTGGCAATACACCTTCAAAAGGATGAGAGCGCTGGTAAGTCTTACCGCTCGATTTGAAATACGAGAATTGTATTTCTGTCTTTCCGCTACCCTGCAAGATTGTTTTTTTAACCTTCTCCGGCAACTCGTTGAAGGGCGTATCGACATCAAACTTGAAATGTTTGGCAAGACCCTTAATAAGTTGAAAGTAATACGCGTTGCGCCGATCCCAGCCGCGAATCGCACCAGAGGGAAGGCTAAGCTCGGGCCGCTGCACAACTCGGTGTTCGTCGAAATACTGCTCAACGCCCAAACCGTCGCAGCCCGAGCACGCGCCCTGCGGATTGTTAAATGAAAACAGACGCGGCTCGAGTTCGCGCAGGCTGTAGCCGCAATGCGGGCAGGCGAAGCGCGAGGAGAACAACATTTCGTCTTCACCTTCCATGGTGCAAACACGGACCAGGCCTTCGCCAAGTTCCAGCGCCGTCTCGAATGATTCCGCCAATCGCTGCTTTAAATCGGCACGTACCTTAAAGCGATCAACAACAACATCGATGTCATGCTTTTTTCTCAGCTCAAGCTCGGGCGGATCGTCAAGCATGATGACCTGACCATCGACAACCGCGCGGATGTAACCGAGGCGGGCGAGATTTTCCATAACCTGCCGGTGCTCACCTTTCCGATCCTTGATCACCGGAGCAAGTAGCATCCAGCGGCTATCTTCGTCTTGCGCAAGCACATGATCGACCATCTGAGAAACCGTTTGCGCTTCCAACACCTCATCATGATCGGGACAGCGCGGCTCACCAACACGCGCGAACAATAATCTCAGGTAATCGTAAATCTCAGTGACGGTACCCACAGTCGAACGCGGATTGTGGGAGGTCGATTTCTGTTCGATGGAGATAGCAGGCGACAATCCTTCGATGTGATCAACGTCGGGTTTTTCCATCATCGACAGAAATTGTCGAGCGTAAGAAGACAGGGACTCGACGTAGCGACGCTGTCCTTCGGCGTAGATGGTGTCGAACGCCAATGACGATTTTCCAGAGCCGGAAAGCCCTGTGATTACAACCAGGCGATCGCGCGGTATATCGACGTCGACGTCTTTGAGATTGTGGGTGCGCGCACCACGGACCTGAATTTGACCCATCTGTTATAGAGCTCAAAAAAAGCGGAAAACCAACCCCTTACTATACGGCGTTTTGGGGCCTCGGGGTCGGTTGGGAACGGCTGAAAACCAAACTTCCAACAGCTTGCCAAGAGCCCTGACGGCGCGGCTCGCGCACGTTACACTTAGCGCTTGCAGGCCATCTAATGGCCATTCGACGCCGCGCCACTGTGGCTTGATCGCTCAGCGGGACCGGAGAGGCGGCAACTCAACAAGGACGTAGAACACCATAATGGAGATTTAAATGGCACGTGGACTCAATAAAGTAATGTTGATCGGCAACTTAGGCGCAGATCCAGAGATCCGGTACACCGCCGGGGGTAGCGCCGTGGCAAATATTCGGTTGGCAACCGCCGAAAGCTGGCGCGACAAAGAAAGCGGCGAACAACAGGAGCGCACCGAGTGGCATCGCATCGTATTCTTTGCGCGCCTAGCCGAGATCGTGGGTGAATATTTGAAGAAGGGATCGCAGATTTACGTTGAAGGTCGCCTGCAGACCCGAAAGAGGCAAGACCGCGACGGTAATGACCGTTACACCACCGAGATTGTCGCCAACGAAATGCAAATGCTTGGTTCGCGCGGCGACCGCAACATGGAAGCAGCGCCTGCCAGCGCACCAGCGCCGGCCGCGGCCTCAATGGGAGCCCCACCCGCCGGCGATTTTGACGACGATATTCCGTTCTAGACAAAACCTCGCCTACCATGGCTAGGTTCGGCTGGTGTCTCGCGATCGCATTACTTGGCGCATGTGATCGCGGCCCGTTCCCTGCCCGCCTCGGCCAAGAATTGCCGCCACCGGACGAAAAAACGCATCTCTCGTTCTTCGAGAATCTGGTCATCGAACCGCCCGCGAGCCAGCACATTCACGGCTGTGTTCATGCCCGGGTAGAGATCCGCGATGACCTGGAACCTCGGCTGCAAGTAGGCTTGTTCTCAACGCCCCGTACCTACCCCGCTTGGATCCGGTTTGCCGGCGAGCGGGGCGCCGACCAACCTGCGCTGCGCTCGATGGCCATTAAGCTGTGGGAATTCGAAGGCGTGCGCCTGCACGACCCGGATGAAGAATACGGCAGCTTCGACATCATGCTTTTCTCGCATTCAGTTTCCCCGCATAAAGACGCGAAAACGCTAGCAGACGCAATCGCAGCTCAGCAGGCAGGAAAGGCGCTGTGGTTCTATCTAAATCCGTTTGCCTTCAAAGGGCGCGAGTACTTAATCGAACGCGACATGCGTAAAACGCACACAGACCTATTCGAAATCGATTGGAATAGCGCGCTGCCTTACAAACTCGGGAATGGCCGCGCCGTGAAATATCTTGCCGAATCCTGTGCGCCGCCGCCAGATTACATCTTCAATAGCGCTCCCAATCTAGAAACTATATTGCACAAACGACTGCTTAATGAAGACGTTTGTTTCGACCTCTCGGTGCAAATTCAAACGGATCCCATCCAGATGCCAATTGAAGATCCCAGGGTCGCTTGGGAACCCGCGGATTCAACGCCCATTCCCGTGGCCCGGATAATCGTCCCGACTCAAGAGTACGATTCGGAGGACCAGATGAATTTTTGCCGAAATATCGGTTTCAATCCGTGGCGCGCAACTGCGGCACATCAGCCTCTCGGTGGTATCAACCGCGCGTACCGCGCCTGGTATGAGCGCTTTAACCAAGCGCAACGGGCCAATGGTAAACAGCGCCAATACGAGCCCATCTCGTTCAATATTTATTTTTAAAACCGTTTAAACCTTCATCAAGGTGATCGTTGGCGTATCTAATTTCGGATCGGCGTGAAACCCTCGCACCAGCACCACGAACTCGCCGTCTTGCGCCAATCCCAGATCAACGGCAACCCGGCGGGCAATGTCGTTGGGGTTCTCCGATCCCACTGAACTTTCGAGCCGGGGAATCATTCCCCAGGCGAGGTTCATACGACGACAGGTCGAAGCGTTATTCGAAATTGCAACGACCGGCGCTTTGGGTCTGGCGCCGGAAATCGTCAGCGCGGTGAACCCACCAATCGAAATCGTTAGCACCCCCCGCGCGCGCGTGTCGGCGATAAGTTTTGCGGTAGCATCAGCAACAGAGTCGGTGTAGCTGGCTGCCTCATCCTCGGGTAGTGAGAATTCGCGGCCCCAGAAGTAGGATTCCGTTTGGCGTGCGATCCGATCCATGATCCCAACCGCCTCTAGCGGATAAGCGCCGACGGCTGATTCGCCAGAGAGCATCACTGCATCCGCTCCGCTCGTGACAGCTTGCGCGACGTCCGAGACCTCCGCTCGGGTCGGTCGCGGGTTGTCGATCATCGATTCAAGCATTTGGGTCGCTACGATCACCGGGCAATTTCGCGCCCGCGCCATGTCGATCAGCTGCGATTGTGCCAATGGGACTTGCTCGGGATTGAGTTCAACGCCCAAATCACCACGCGCGACCATGATGCCGTCGGCAGCTTCAACAATCGCTTCCGCGTTCTGTAGCGCTTCGGGTTTTTCGATCTTAGCAATCACCGCCGCGTCATTTTCTTCTTCATCGATAAGCGCTTTGAGATTATTTACATCATTAGCCGTGCGCACGAACGATAGCGCCAAGAAGTCAACCGCATTAGCAAGAGCAAAGCGCGCATCGCTCTGATCTTTTTCAGTTAGCGAAGACGCCGACACGTCGGTGCCAGGCAAATTTATCCCTTTGTGATTGCTGATGGTGCCGCCATAGATCACCTCGCAGGCAACCTCTCCAGCGCTCTTACCGGTTACGCATAGCTCGATAGCGCCGTCGTTGAGCAGCACTCGGTCGCCAATTCCTACGTCATCAACCAAGGCGGCATATTGGGAGGGAATTAAATTGGCCGAGCCCACGACATCCGCGCCCGTGATGCTTACCGCTGCCCCCGATGTCAATACCGCGCTGCCGCCTTCAAACTTACCGGTACGGATTTTCGGTCCACACAGATCGGCTAACACCGCGGTGTGAGTGCCCAACTGCGCAGCGATCTGACGAATCAAGGCAATTGCTTCTCCGTGATCGGATTGTTCGCCATGCGAGAAATTGATTCGAAAAACGTCCACACCTTGGCGGATCAATGCCTCGATGCGTTCCCTGGAATTTGATGACGGCCCGACGGTCGCTACGATCTTGGTGCGCCGGTATTTGAGTAGCTGAAATTTAGTGACGACCGACATAGACGCTCATCCCAATGAGTTCCGCGCTACGATACTGCAAATCTACACCGAACACATCGCATCCTCAGGAAGCTGTGAGTACTAAAAATCAATTCGGCCTACTGCGCACACGTCGCTTCTTACCGCTGTTCATCACACAGTTTCTTGGAGCGTGTAACGACAACGTATTTCGCTTCGCTCTGGTGATCTTCGTAACCTTCGATCTGGCGGAAAAAACGAGCTTGCCGGCAAGCTACTTGGTACCGCTCAGCGGTGTGATCTTTATCGCCCCTTTTATTCTCTTCTCGTATTTGGCGGGCCAACTAGCCGACCGTTACGACAAAGCGGCACTGGTAAGGGTGGTTAAGACCACGGAGATCTTCGTGATGGCAGCGGCCGCGGTCGGCCTGTGGTGGCAGAACGTCGTTTTTTTGTTCTGTGTACTCTTTCTAACCGGCGCGCAATCGACCTTTTTTGGACCCCTTAAATACGCGCTCCTGGCCGAACAGCTCGACGAAATCGAACTCACCGGTGGCAATGGCTTGATTCAAATGGGTACGACCGTCGCAATTCTGTTGGGCGCGAGCGCTGGTGGAGCGCTCGCGAGCATCACCGCGGTTAGCTACTGGGCCGTGGCCACGGCGGTGATCGCGATTGCGATTGCCGGGCGTATCAGCGCCGGTTTCATCTTACCGAGTCTATCCTTAGCTCCCAATCTCGAAGTCAACGGCAATGTGTTGTCAGCCACCTGGCAGTTGGTACGCGATAGTTGGAGTTACCGGGAGTTGTTTCTTCTTATGATGATGATTTCGTGGTTCTGGTTTCTTGGGGCCACCGTATTGAGCGTGGTCCCAAGTTTTGCAAAAGAACAGCTCGGTGCTGACGAGCAAGTCGTAACGTTGCTCAATGCGGCACTAACAATCGGTATAGCAGGCGGCGCGCTGACGTGCGAGCGGCTCTCTAGGCGCAAGGTTGAGCTCGGGCTCGTCCCCGTCGCCGCGCTCGGCATATCGATGGCCGCAACCGATATTTATTTTCAAGGTAGTGACCTGGCAGCGGAATCGGTATTGGATCTGAGCGCTTTGTTCACCAATCCAACCGGCATTAGAGTTTTCGCCGCGCTTATCCTGATCGGCGCCTGCGGTGCGGTTTATATCGTCCCGCTGTACGCGGCCATCCAAGCGCGTGTGGAGGCAAGTTTTCGCGCCCGTCTCATCAGCGCACTGAATATCGCCAACGCGATCTTCATGGTTGCCTCCGGCGTCACGACCATTGCGTTGCTTGCGGCAGGTTTGTCGGTAGCGGAGATTTTTCTGTTTCTGGGTGCCAGTAATGCCGTTGTTCTCGCGGGCTCGCTTTATTTTGTACCGGAGTTTTCAGAGCGTTGGCGTGCGCTGCTGGCGCCTGACAAGCGCTGACTAGGCGTCGAAGACGATACTTGAAACCTCGCTGAAATGCCGCGCAAAATGCACGCTCAGGCCCGTGGTGACATAGGATGGTAATTCGTCGAATTCACCTTGATTGTCCGCGGGCAAGATAATCTCCGAAATACCGACGCGGCGCGCTGCGATAAGCTTTTCGCGGATCCCACCAACCGGGAATACCCGACCGGTCAGCGTCAACTCTCCGGTCATTGCGATCGGGCGGCGCATCTTTTGATTTCGCGCTAGCGACAACAGACCACAAGCCATCGTGATCCCTGCGCTCGGGCCATCCTTCGGCGTTGCGCCTTCCGGGACATGCAAATGCACGAATGCTTCATCAAAAAAATTAGGATCTCCTCCATAGGTTTGGAGGTTAGCGCTAATGTAGCTGTAGGCGATCTCGGCGGATTCGCGCATCACCTCGCCCAATTGCCCGGTCAATTTGAAGCCGCGATGTTTGCTATGCACTAGCGTTGCTTCAACATCGAGCGTGGCACCACCCATCGCGGTCCAAGCCAGACCGGTTACGATCCCAATCCCGCGGTTTGGCTTTTGGGCGCGGAATACTGGCGGGCCCAAGTAACTCTCCAGGTTCGATTGCGACACTCGGATTGGATGCTTCGCCCCATCGAGTGTCCGGATCGCCGCCTTGCGGGCGATTCGGCTCATTTGTTTGTCGAGATTTCTAACCCCAGCCTCACGCGCGTAGTTCTCTATGGTTTTGCGGATCGCCGAGTCCGAGAGCTTCACCTGCGCCGCCGTTAAACCGGCCCGTTTGCGCTGTCGCGGCCACAGATAGCGCTTGGCGATTTGCAGTTTCTCGTCAGTGATGTATCCAGATAAGCGAATGGTTTCCATGCGATCAAGCAACGGTCTTGGAATAGTGTCCAGTTGATTGGCGGTGCAAATAAAAAGGATCTGCGACAAATCGAAACGCACATCGAGATAATGATCTAAAAATTCACTGTTTTGCTCAGGGTCGAGCACTTC
>JBCCEV010000009.1:0-44742 GCA_039030125.1 Pseudomonadota bacterium
CGCTTGTTGGCTATAAGGTAATTGAACTAGCAGGGATCGGGCCCAACCCCTACTGCGCGATGCTCCTTGCTGATATGGGCGCTGAGGTCATTCGTGTCGACCGGTTGACCGATTCGGGTTTAGGCGTACCAATGGAGCCCAAATATGCGTTACTCGATCGCTCAAGACGTTCAATCGCGGTTGATTTAAAAAACCCTGCGGGAGTGGACGTCATCATGCGCATGGTCGAGCAATCGGATGCGCTCATCGAGGGTTTTCGTGCGGGCGTCACCGAGCGCCTTGGTCTTGGGCCTGAGGATTGCTGGAAGAGAAACCCCAAGCTCGTCTACGGCCGCGTTACCGGCTGGGGGCAAGATGGGCCCCTGGCAAAAGTCGCGGGGCACGATATCAATTACATATCGCTTGCAGGCGCATGCTACGCCATTGGCCGGGCTGACGATGCACCGCCGCCGCCGTTGAATTTGATCGGCGATTTTGGTGGCGGTGGGGTGTTTCTGGCGCTTGGCGTGGTTGCGGCACTTCTAGAAGCACAGAAATCCGGACAAGGCCAGATGGTCGATGCGGCAATGACCGATGGTGTCGCATCTTTGATGAGCGCACTTTACGGTATGCACGGCGCGGGCTTTTGGACCGATGAACGTGACAGCAATATTCTCGATGGCGGCGCGCATTTCTACGATACCTACGAAACATCCGACGGTGGATATATTTCCATTGCCTCGATTGAAGCAAAATTCTACGCGCAGCTTTTAGAGCTGACCGGTTTTGATGACCCCGATCCAAAGTCACAAAATGACAAGGCGCGCTGGGGTGAGCTTTCGGAGAAGATGAAGCGGTTGATTAAAACCAAAACGCGAAACGAGTGGTGTGAAATTTTGGAAGGCACCGATGTTTGTTTTGCGCCGGTTTTGTCGCTGAGTGAGGCGCCTAATCATCCTCACAATGTTGCCCGTGGCACCTTCGTAAAACACAACGACGTTGTACAGCCCGCACCGGCGCCCCGTTTCAGCCGCACCCCATCGGAGATCCAAAAACCCCCATCGGCGCACGGCGCCGACACCGAAGCGGTATTGAGTGACTGGGGTTTTTCCAGTGACGAACTCGATTCCCTAAAAGGAAGCAAGGTTGTCGCCTAGGGGACTCAGTGCAGGTCTGGCGCTTTCCAGTGACTTTGGCGATCGGTTGAGCTGATCCCAACATTGAGGACCTGACCTTCGCGGTTGAGCTTGAGCGGTATGGTGATCCCTGCGGGGCCCAAAGACCAAATACGTTTGAAAAATTGCGCGAGGTCAGCCACCGGCTCATCGGCAAGTTCAAGGACAACGTCACCCGCGCGGATCCCGGCTTGATCGGCGGGCGCCTCGTTAAAGACGCCAGCCACGATGAGGCGCCCGTTCATTTCGGTGGTAAACATGCCGAGCCAAGGGCGCGGTGGCGTTTTGCGGCGCCCATAACTCATTAGTTCGTCCAATATGGGATGCAGCAAGTCAATGGGCACAATCATATTGCCGTCGGTTTCGAGTTGGCTGCCTGCGATTTTGTCGATGTAAAGGGAACCGATGCCGGCGATCCGGCCTTGTGGATCAAGCAAAGCTGCGCCACCCCAGTTCGGATGCGTGGGCGCCGTAAAAATCGCCTCATCGAGCACATATTCCCAATAGCCGGCGAACTCCTGCTTGGTGATTACGTGAGCGGCGATTGACTGTTCACGACCACCGAAACCAGCGACAACGACAGATTCACCGGGTCGCAGATCCGCGGAATGGCCCATTTCAAGACCTGGAACACTAAGCTTGCCGAGCGGCTGGATCAGTCCGAACCCCGATTCGTAGTCGTAGGCGACCACGTGGCCTTGAAGCGCCTCTCCGGATTGGGTGACGAGCCAAATCTCTTCAGCCTCAGCGACCAAATATCCAATCGTGACAATCAATCCGTTGTGGGTGGTCGCCACACCGTGACCGACGCGCTCGGTGCCTAAGATGGACGCAGTAAACGCATCCTCTGGGACTTGCGCGCGGACCGACACGACGGCGTTCAGGGCGCGGTGCAGATCGTAATTTTGCTCTTCAGGACGCGGCATTAGCTCGTCGCTGATGATGGGTTGAGTGTCGTCGGTCAATACGGGCTCCTTAAGCCCGGCTGGGCAGGTGTAAAATTGTGCTCGACCCTGCGTAAATAGCAAGCACCCCCGCAGGGTCTACTTCTCGTTTGAATCATACAAGTGCCCGCGTATTTTTTTGAGGCTACGTCCAAAGCACTCAAGGACGCATCATGAAGGTGGTTGGGCCAAGCAAGCTGCTCAGGTATTCCTCGCAGCCGTCCAACCATTCGCAAAGGAGCGGGCGGGTCTCGCGTGGATCTATGACATCATGCACCGAGAAAGATTCGGCGCGCCGATAAGGATTTTGGGTCGCGGCCAACCGCGCCTCCAACTCGGCGCGTTTAGCGTCAGGATCCTCAGCCGCCTCGATCTCGCGCCGGTACGCAACGGCCACGCCACCCTCCAACGGTAATGGGCCTGATTCAGCGGAGGGCCAATCCAGTACATAGGCATTGGGTCCAAAGTGCGCGGCCGCTGCAACGCCGAAGGATTTGCGCACGCGAATTGACGCCCAGGGTACCTTTGCGGTCGTTGCCGCGGATACCGCCGCCATGCCGTAACGAATGGTGCCGGCGACCTCGGCATCAGGACCGATCATAAAACCTGGTTCATCAACGAAGTTGACGATCGGGAGATGGAACGTATCGCAGAGCTCAATCATGCGCCGCATTTTCTGCGCGCACTCGGCGGTCATGGCGCCGGCAAAATACCGACAGTCGTTGGCGGTGATCCCTACAGGTTGACCGTTGAGACGCGCCAAGCCGACGATCAAACCGGGTCCGTAGTCAGGGTTGAGCGGAAAAAAAGAACCGTCATCCACCACCAGTTTGACCAGTTCCTGCATGCTGAATGCTTGTCGCCGCGATCGCGGTACGATGTCGGCGAGCTTGTCCTCGCAGCGATCAACCGGATCGGATTGCACACCCTTTGGCGCCCGTTGCCAGACATTCTGCGGGAGGTAGCCTAGGAAGCTGCGGATCAGATCAAAAACTTCTTCTTCGCTCTCGGCAATGCGATCAACAACCCCGGATTTCGCGTGGACATCGGCGCCACCCAACTCGGCTTTAGAAAGATCGCGGCCCAAGGCCCGTTTAACCAGTGCTGGCCCACCGATCATGATCTGCGCCGTGTCTCGGGTCATCACCGAGAAGTGCGAGGCGACCAAGCGGCCGGCTGGAAAACCAGCAACCGCCCCCAGGCCCGCCGAGGCGATCGGGATCACACCCATGGCTTCGGCGAGGATCTGAAATCGCGGTGTTTCAAATACGGGCGAGCCGGTGGTGGCCGGTTTGCGTGGGTCATGATCATGATTGGCGACACTGCCGCCGCCGCCTTCAAGAAATCGTACCAACGGTACGCGTGAGCGAACCGCCAAATGCTCGGCATAAACGCTTTTGCGCAATCCCGCCGCGTTGGGTGAACCGCCTTTAAGCGTAAAGTCTTCGCCCCCCACGACAACGCGCCGCTCATTGATCTTGCCGAAACCGACGACGTAGTTGGCCGGCGTAAAAGCCTCGATCTGACCTTCATCATCGAGATAGGCGCCGCCTGCTAAACGGCCGTGCTCGTTAAAGCTGTCGCGGTCGAGCAGCTTTTCAATACGCTCTCGCACCGTCATTTTGCCGGCGTCGCGTTGTTTTTTGATGCCGGCTTCACCGCCCTGTTGCACCGCGAGTTCGCGACGCTTGGCGATTTCAGCGTTTTCTCTATCCCAGTTCACGATCGACTCGATCCTTATTCGCTGATCACACCGGCGTTTTGCAACTCGCTAATGCGCGCATCGTCGTAGCCCAGCGCTTTTAAAATTTCAACGTTGTGCTCACCGAGCGCCGGTGGCGGCTTCAGCGGCACTTTAGGGAAGCCACTAAGCTCAATCGGCGAGTTGACGACTTTACTGCCTGAGCCGTCCGCCAATTCACGAAAAACACCGTTGGCGATCATTTGTTCATCTTCAACGACCTCATCGGTCGTGGCGATGATGCCGAAGGTGATGGCATGCTCATCCAGCACCCGCCGCCATTCGGAGCAAGGTTTGGTGGCAAACCACTGTGAGAGAATTGAGGCAAGTTCTCCGGCATTTTCGCGTCGGCTCGCCAACGCCTCAAAGCGCGCGTCGCTCGCGAGTTCCGGGCGCCCAATTGCTTCGCAGAATTGCCCGAACTCTTGAGCCTCTTTGATCAGCACGAGAAAAAATGAACGTCCGTCGGAGCCTCGATAGTGATTGAGCATGGCGTTGGTTGTAGCGACCTGGGTGGGTGGCGTATAGGGTTTGCCTCCACACAATGCAGACTGCACTAAAATGCTGTTCGACCATGCCCCGTTAGCCATCAACGAGGTTGATACCTTTTGCCCCTTGCCGGTTTTTTCGCGCGCGTATAGCGCCAGGGCGATACCGCTCAAAAGCGATAGCGCACTAGGATGATCGCCCATCCCGGCGGTGGATAAAGCGAGCTCGGCATCGGCCGGCCGCACTGCATCCATAAGACCTGAACGTGCCCACCAAGCCGTGGCATCGTAGCCGGGCTTTTCAACCTCGGGGCCGAGCTCGCCATAACCGGTGGCGTGCGCATAAATTAGTTTTTCGTTGTTCTTCGAAACCGTTTCATAACTGAGGTTGAGGTCGTCCAGCACCGAGGGATGATAGTTGGTGATCATGACATCAGCGTCTTTAAGTAAATCCATCATCAGCGCGTGACCGTCGGGTTTTTTGATGTCAACGACCAGGCTTCTTTTGTTGCGGCTATCGAGCATCCAGCAGTAATTTTCTTCGCATTCTGGAAGCGGCCGGAGTTGCCACAGGACGCGATAGGGATCGCCGATGCCCGGCGGCTCAACGTGGATCACGTCTGCGCCAAAGTCGCCGAGCACGGTACCGGCGGCGGGTGCGAAGACAAATGTCGCTACTTCGACAACTTTGATACCTTCGAGCAGGCTGTTCATTGGAGCCCCTTGTTCTTTTCCTGAAAGCGCGGTGGATTCTAGTGCGTTGCGCTTGAGAATGCGCGGTATGTTGCTAGTGGATACCAACCGCGGCGGATAAGGTCGGCCCGATCTCCTCATTAACGACCAAGGTTGCCAAGGGATCGAGATCGGTGGGGTCGCGATTGATGATCACAAGTTTGGCGCCATGATCAGCCGCGACGGCCGGGAATGCGGCGGCCGGATAGACGACGAGAGAGGAGCCGACCGCCAAAAACAAATCGCAATTGAGTGTCGCCTCTTGCGCGCGTTGCATCGGCTCGGTTGGCATTGCTTGGCCGAACGAGATGGTTGCGGGCTTGATGAAGCCGTTGCAGACATCGCACAGAGGCGCCTCGCCCGAGGCCGTGTAGGCCTCAAACATTGACCGCAATTCGAAACGTTTGCCACACTCTAAACAGGTTGCATAAGTGCCGTTGCCGTGTAGCTCGACGATCTTGTCTTCGGTGATCCCCGAAGCCTGGTGGAGACCATCAATGTTTTGCGTAATCACGGTATCGCACAAGCCGCGCCGCACCAATTGAGCTATCGCGTGATGACCAAGATTAGGTTTGGCGCTCGAAATTTCCTTGTCCACCGCAATTTTTCGCCTCCAGGTTTCGCGTCGCATTTCCTCGGCCGCTAGAAAATCCTGAAATTCGATCGGCTGCATACGCGACCAGATCCCCCCCGGCGAGCGGAAATCCGGGATCCCCGATTCGGTCGAGATGCCGGCACCCGTGAAGAACACGATCTTCGAAGACGAATTAATAAGCTCGGTGAGTCGTTGGACGCTCATATCACATTCACTGGCCGCCGGTGCGCTGGGTATCATGGTAACGCGTGGTATTCTCCGCGCCCTAATCCGCTCAGCAAATTCAACAGCGAGAGTTCTATGGCAAATCGGGTATTGATTACAGGTTCATCCTCCGGAATTGGTCAGGCGACCGTGCAATTAATGGCTGCGGCGGGCGATGAAATCGTCTCCCTCGATATCAAAGACGCGCCAAGCGGCGTCGCGCAACATGTTCATTGCGATTTGGCCGATCCGAGTTCCATTGATAGTGCTCTAGCGGCCGTCGACGGTAATTTTGATGCGGTACTGAACATCGCTGGCGTGCCGGGCAACCTGCCGGCGGAGTTGGTAATGAAGGTCAACATCCTGGGACTGCGGCATTTCAGCGAGGCGGTTGCCGAACGAATCAACGATGGCGGTGCGGTGGTCAACATTGCTTCAATCGCTGGGTTCAGTTGGCAAAGACATTTGAAGGAGCTGACCGAGCTTTTAGCCACACCAAGCTTTGCAGAGGGCTTAGCCTGGTGTCAGGCCAAGGAAATGGACGGCTCGGTGGCGTACCACTGGAGCAAAGAAGCGGTGGTTGTCTACACCATGCAACTCGCGGGCAAATTGAAAGATCGCCGGATCCGTTGCAACAGTATCAGCCCGGGACCTGTCGAGACGCCTATATTGCCTGATTTTATTGAGCAGGCGGGTCCGGGTCAGATCGAGTGGGTCATCGAGGAGATCGGCCGTGCGGCGCAACCGGTGGATATCGCCAATGTCGTGCAGTATCTCGCCACCGGTCCATCCGAATATATCAATGGGCGCGACCATATTGTCGACGGCGGCTTTAGTGCCGGGATTGCGCTGGGTTGGATCGATAAAAACAGCTCGCCGCTGATGAAAGCGCGCAAGTCTTAGGAGAAATTAAGCGGCGATCTTGGCCTCATCTTCCGCGCCTGGTTCTTCGACACGGTAGAGGTCGCGAGCATTTTCCCACAGGATTTTGCGCCGGACTTGCTCGGAACAATCGCCAAGTCCGTTCTTAATGCGCTCGTGCACTTCATCACCGAATAATGAGGTAGGATGAGGAAAGTCGGTCTCGAACATGATGTTATCAACGCCAACCTTGTCGAACAGGCGCTGCGGCGCGGTTTGCTCGAACCAATAACACGCGAAAACATTACGTCTGAAATATTCAGAGGGCAGCATTTCAAAGTCGTCGCGCTCCTCCGATACCCGGTTGCCTAGGAACTGATAGTCGATCGCTTCGAGCACGAAAGGGATCCAACCGATACCGCTCTCGACGGATACGAAGCGAATCTCAGGGTAGCGGGCGAGTACCCCCGACATCAGCAGATCGCTTAGTTGCATGCCGTTGCGCATGAAAAATTCCACCGAAACCTCGGTAAAGGTGGCCAGTCTTCCGTACGTTTTGAGTTTATCGCGATTGAGTCCGCCCTCCATGTTGCCCGAGCCGATATGAAAGCTTATCGGTAAACCAAATTCGCACGCCGTTTCCCAAAGTGGGTTCCAATGCGGATCGCCAATGACCGGCATACCGAATGCATGCGGTTCGCCGGTGAACAAGACCCCGCGATGACCGAGTGCGGCACAGCGGCGGATCTCAGCGACGGCGGCATCGATGTCCCAAAACGGTGTTGACGTGATCGGCAGCAGCCGCCTTGGGTCCGCGGCCGCCCATTCCGTTTGCCAGTCGTTGTAGGCCTTCACGCAGGTCAGCATCAATTCGGGATCGCGCATCTTGAGGAAGGCTTGCGCACCAAAACCACCGACGTTGGGGTAGAGGACCATTGCCCAGATCCCCATCTCGTCCATGTACTTCAAGCGTGCCTCGGCGTCATAGGCGCCAGGGTGCATGTCTTCGTAGTCGGCGGGAGGCTCTTTCATATCGCCAACACCGGCGGTCGCGGTTAAACCCAATTTACCCATCGGTTTGTCGCCCAGGAACCAAGCTTTGCGTCCCCTTTTGTCGAGGCCGATGCGCGGTACCGAATCCTTCATTGAGTCGGGTACTCGCGAGGTCCAAACATCCGGCACTTCGGTGACGTGCGTATCGACATCAATAATGCTGTATCGCGACATAGGTTCTCTCCAGCGCATGGGCGGCGCTTTTCCTCAGCGCTACCTTATCATCGGAAATATCGATTGATCACGGTGTCGGCGAAATAGCGCATCTGCTGCACCGGCTCGTCGGTCACCTGAAACGCAAAGTGGCTGAGGCCCGCGTCCTCCAGGGCGCGTATTTCTTCGATGACCCGGTCAGGCTCACCGATCATCGCGACGGCTTCGGCCAGCTCCGGGACCAGGAAGCCGCGTTCCTCGTCGCGGGTGTAGACCAGATGCCCCTCATGAAGGAGAAGGTGCCGCTGCTCCTTGGGAAGCTTATCGACCAGAGCCCGATAGCGTTCGATATGCGGCCCGATTTCGGGTGTCGGGGGTAGCAATTGGTCGTCCCACTCGCATTGCACGTGCAGAAAATTGGTGATGAAGGGGCCAAGGCTTCTGAGGACGCGCTCGCTCGCGCTGGTTTCTCCGGGTCGTAATAAGGCCATTGGAAATATCCCCTTGGTCGGAATGCTTAGATCGCCCCGCCCCGCCCCAACCGCAGCCGCTCTGATCGCTTCCTGATTGGATTTGACGGTCTTCGGCGAAGCGCTCCACGTTAGATGAGCGTCGCATTCTTCGCCGCAGTAGGCCAACGTCTTGGGCCCGAATGCCGACATAGTGACTGGGATGTGATGGTCGAGATTCACGAATCCATGATCACGGTGAAGTAATTTTATAGCCTGTGTTTGGCCGTCGAACTCCTGCTCAACCGACTCACCTCGCAACAGCGCTTGGATAATGCGCACTTCGCGTTTCATGCGACCCAAGGTGATGGGTTTCAAACCCATGGTTAAGCGCGCCGTGTTGCCATTGCCGATCCCAAGTTCGACGCGGCCCGGCGCCAACTCGGCAACGCTCGCGATGGAATGCGCGATCACCGGTGCCATACGCGTGGTTGGCACCGCGACCCCGGTTGCGAGGCGGATCCGAGTGGTGTCCCGCGCCGCCACGGCCATCGTTGCGTAAACGTCTGAATAAATCATTTGCGAATCGTAGAACCACGCTTGGTTAAAACCTAAAGATTCCGCCAAACGAACGAGATCGTAATCACCGATCCGTGAAGTAAAAGAAACACCGAAATCCATGAATACTCCCCTGAGAAAATTCGATCCGCTCTAAGCTCCGTGGGCTGAGGTCATCTAGAGGCCCGCTATAATCGTCGCTTATTAGACCATTGTTGAGTCGCCCTCACATGACATCGACAAACCGGACCCCGGCCGAACCTACCTCGCGGTGGGCTTTCTGGATCGACCGCGGCGGGACATTCACTGACATCGTCGCGCGCTCGCCCAACGGTGATGTAAAGACGCATAAACTATTATCCGAGGATCGCGAGCATTATGAGGATGCAGCGGTCGAGGGGATCCGCCGTTTGATGGCGCTGTCGCACGGGACTGTGATCCCCGTCGCAGAGATCGAAGTCGTAAAGATGGGCACCACCGTCGCCACTAATGCGCTATTGGAACGCAAGGGTGATCGCTGCCTCCTGCTCACCACCAATGGCTTTCGAGATGCGCTTCGCATCGGCTATCAAAATCGCCCTGATTTATTTGCGCGTCACATTAAACTGCCAGAAATGCTCTATGAGCGCGTCGCCGAAGTAGACGAGCGTGTAAATGCCGATGGCGAGGTGCTCACGGCGCTTGATGAATTGCAAACGTCACTGGCGCTACAGCGGGCTTATGCCGACGGCATTCGCTCGGTCGCGATCGTGTTTCTGCATGGTTATCGCTTTCACCTCCATGAAGCGCGGGCGGCGGCGCTGGCTAAGGAGATAGGTTTCGAACAGGTCTCGGTTTCCCATGAAGTTAGCCCGTTGATGAAATTCGTCAGCCGCGGCGATACGACGGTTGTCGACGCTTACTTGACACCGGTGCTGCGCCGTTATGTCGATTCGGTTGCCGCAGAGCTGAAGGGTGTGAGGCTGATGTTCATGCAGTCCAATGGTGGTTTAACAGACGCCCGTTTGTTTCAAGGTAAAGACAGTATCTTATCGGGTCCCGCCGGCGGGGTTGTTGGTGCGGTCGAGGTGACTCAAGCGGCCGGGTTTGATCGATTAATCGGCTTTGATATGGGAGGCACCTCCACCGACGTTTGTCATTTCGCGGGCGACTTAGAGAGGGCTTTCGATACCAGAATAGCCGGCGTGCGGATGCGCGTTCCGATTATGCGGATCCACACCGTCGCGGCCGGTGGTGGGTCGATCCTTCATTTCGATGGGCGGCGTATGCGGGTCGGACCTGACTCGGCAGGGGCCGCGCCCGGCCCGGCCTGTTACCGCCGGGGTGGCCCGCTGACGGTGACCGACTGTAATTTGTTGTTGGGCCGGGTGATCGCAAAATATTTTCCGAAAACGTTTGGCCACAATGCTGATGAGGGGCTCGATTCCACGAGCGTCAACAATAAATTCGAACGCTTGGCAGCGCGGGTCAACGCGGTTTCACCGACACCGCGCAGTATCGAGGCGCTGGCCGAAGGCTTTCTTGATATCGCCGTTGGCAATATGGCGAATGCTATCAAGGAAATCTCGGTACAGCGTGGTTATAACGTTGCAGAGTATGTCCTTACCTGCTTCGGCGGCGCCGGCGCGCAACACGCTTGCCAGGTTGCCGATGCCTTGGGTATCCGCCAAGTCTTTTTGCACCCCTTGGCCGGCGTCCTGTCGGCGTACGGGATCGGTTTGGCTGATCTGCGAGTCCTCAAGGATCGGGCCGTCGAAGAAACACTGAGTCATGAGTCGATCGAAAACCTGCGTGTTTCTTTCGAGGGCTTGGAACAGCAGGCGATTGAAGAGCTACTTGCCCAAGGCGTCAATAAAGAGCGAATTACTGTCAAACGCACAGTGCACGTACGCTACGCGGGTACGGACAACACCATCGAGATCCCGTTCGACGCCCAGAACGTCATTCGCGCGCGCTTCGAAGCGGAGCACCAAAGCCGGTTTGGCTTTGTTGCCGCCGACAAACCGATGGTCATTGAAGCGCTGACCCTTGAGGCTGTCGGCCGCGATGATGCCACAACTTTTAGCATCACCGGCGCTTCGCGAGAGTCCGATAGTCCTCCAGCCATCGAGCAACACCAGATGTTCGCTGGTGGTCGCTGGCATGAGGTTGCCGTTTATGCGCGTGAGTCGCTAATCGAGGGCGACGAAATCGCGGGTCCGGCGATTATTATCGAAGCGATCAGCACCGTGGTGATCGAGCCAGACTGGGTGGCCAATGTTGACGAAAGCGGGGGACTGACCCTGCGGAGAATGGCGGCGCTGGTCCGCGAGGAAGTGATGGGATCTGCGCAAGCGGACCCGCTACTGTTGGAGGTCTTCAACAGTTTATTTATGTCAATCGCCGAACAGATGGGCGGTGCCCTTCAAAACACCGCGCATTCGGTGAATATTAAAGAGCGGATGGACTATTCCTGCGCGCTTTTCGATGAAGCGGGTGCCCTCATCGCCAATGCGCCGCATATTCCTGTGCACCTTGGTTCAATGGGAGAAAGCGTAAAGCACATCATTACCAACCTCGCCGAGCAAGTTCGGGAAGGCGATGTGTACGTTCTCAATGATCCGTTTCATGGTGGCACGCACTTACCGGATGTCACGGTGATCACACCAGTTTTTTCAAACCGACGCGCCGGGCGGCAGCCGTTGTTCTTTGTAGCTTCGCGCGGACATCACGCCGACATCGGCGGCATCACGCCGGGTTCGATGCCGGCCCGAAGTCAGCGGCTCGATGAAGAAGGTGTACTCATCAATAGCTTTCTGATCATCCGTGGCGGCGAATTTAGAGAACAAGAATTTCGCGACTTGCTCGGTAGCGATCCGTATCCAGCCCGCAACGTCGAACAAAATATTGCTGATCTCAAAGCTCAGATTGCAGCCAATGAGAAAGGTATTCTGGAGCTTGAAGCGATGCTCGAACATTTTGGTTACGACGTCGTGCGTGCCTACATGACTCACGTTAAGGACAACGCGGAGGCGTGTGTGCGCGAAGCGCTAAAACGATTTAGCTCAGGGCGCTTCGAATATGCGATGGACGATGGCAGCAAGGTCATGGTCGCGATCGAAATTGACCAAGAGCGCGGCCAAGCGACGATTGACTTTACCGGCACCTCGCCCCAGCGCAACAATAATTTCAATGCCCCGGCGGCGGTCTGCCGGGCGGCGACGCTATATGTGCTCAGAACCTTGATTGATGAGGATATCCCGCTCAACGACGGCTGCTTGCGTGCAGTGGATCTCAAACTACCCACCGGCTCCATGTTGAATCCCGAGCCTGGCGCCGCGGTGGTTGCCGGCAATGTCGAAACCTCACAATGTATTACCGATTGTCTTTATGGGGCCTTGGGCGTGATGGCTGCGGCGCAGGGAACGATGAATAATCTGACGTTTGGTAATGAGCGGTATCAGTACTACGAGACCATTTGCGGGGGCAGTGGGGCGGGTCCCGATTTTGACGGAACCGATGCCGTTCATACGCATATGACCAATTCGCGCCTCACGGATCCAGAAATCCTTGAGTGGCGTTTCCCAGTGCGTTTGGAAAGATTCGAGATTCGCGATGGGTCTGGTGGTGGCGGCGAGCATAGCGGGGGTAATGGCGTCCTTCGTGAGATCCGCTTTCTTGAACCGATGGACGTGTCGATTTTGTCCGGTCACCGCCAGGTCCCGCCTTATGGTTTGGGTGGTGGCGAACCTGGGCAGGTCGGACGTAATTCTGTAACGCGCGCTGATGGTTCGCGGCAGACCCTGGCCGGCTGCGATAGCTGCGAAGTGTTGGAAAATGAACGTGTGACTATCGAAACGCCTGGTGGCGGTGGGTTCGGCGGAATCGTGTGAGTTTTGATATCGGCCTCTCTAGATGTAGACAAATAACACGATCAGCGTCACATTTAGGCCCGCGTTCAACCTTTCGAACTCAGAAAATCACTAAAATGGCCGATTACGCCAGAGTTGCACGCTCTTTTTAGGTTGCTAAGAATTTACGATGCGCGTCATCATCATCAACGACTCCGCTGAGTATCGGACGCGGCTGCGCCGCTTGTTGGCAGGGGCTTTCCCTGATGTTGAGGTCTCCGAATACGATCCAGAGCAATCCGGACAACCCGACGCCGGTTTTAACTGGGATCTCTATGATCTCTTGATGATCGAGGATCAACTTGCCAATCGCGAAAGTGGTTTGGCCTGGCTCGCGGTGTTGTCGCTCGATGCCAAGCTGCCGCCAGCGGTCTTATTGGCTAACGCTCAAGATCCATTCGTGGCCTCCAAGGTCCAGGAAATGCCTGACACAGAGTATGTTCTTAAGGACAGCTTGGATGAGCCGGCCCTGAAAAAAATCATCGCAGATTTGAAGATTTCCGATGTTTTAGTCCCCAAGCCGGAGACCAGTGGTCCGACCAATTTCGAGTTCCCTCAAGATCGAGAAATCGTTGGCAATATTATTTTCGAAGCCACTGGCGAACATTACGCCAAAAATGGCGGCTACAAATTTGTTCGACTCATTGGCCAAGGCGCGCATTCGCGAGTTTATCTTGCCGAGCGGGTCTCCGATCAGCTGACAATGGTGCTCAAAGTCCTCGATCTCACGAATATCGAGGATGAAACGATTTCGCAACGCTTCGCGCAGGAAGCCGAGCTGGTTGCGAGCATTGATAGTCCCTACGTGGTGAAGTTCTTCGACCATGGATTCACCTCGCAATTCGGCTACATCGCGGTTGAGTTTTTTACGCGCGGGGATCTAAAGCAGCGTCTAGAGCTCGGGGTTTACCCGGAAGATGCCATCATTTATGCATTGAACATTGCCTTTGGTTTGGAAGCCATACATGGCCAAGGGATCGTGCATCGCGATCTAAAGCCCGGCAACATCATGTTTCGCGCCGACGATTCTTTGGCGCTTGCCGATTTTGGGATCTCCAAGCGCTTGGACGGCGGGATGGAGCTGACGCGCACGGGCAGCATTCTTGGAACCTTGAATTACATGAGCCCCGAGCAGGGACTCGGCGAGGAAGTTGATGAGCGTACCGATCTCTACGGTCTGGGAATGATCCTGTTTGAATTGCTTACAGGTGAGAAAGCCTATCGTGCGGGTTCGCCAAGCGCGTTGGTCTATCAACATCTGTATGCCGACGTTCCACGATTGCCCGATGCGCTCGGCAAGTACCAACCGCTCGTTGATTCTTTGCTCGCTAAAGATAAAAAAGATCGTTATCAAAGCGCTTCTGAGACGGTTGCCAATCTGCAGACGTTCTGCTGAGCGGCACACGGCCTATGTTCAAGGATAAATCTATTCTTGTCACCGGCGGGACGGGATCGTTTGGAAAGGCATTCGTTGCCCGCTTGTTAGCTGGCCAGCGACCGCGGCGGCTCATCGTTTTTTCTCGTGATGAGCTTAAGCAATACGAAATGCAGCAACGTTTCGACGAGGATTGCATGCGCTACTTCATCGGCGATGTTCGCGATAGCGCGAGACTATCCCAGGCAATGAAAGGCGTCGATTACGTGGTTCATGCGGCGGCGCTCAAACAAGTGCCGGCCGCTGAATACAACCCCATGGAATGCGTGCGGACAAACATCAATGGCGCCGAGAATGTCGCCCAGGCGGCGATTGCCAATGACGTAAAAAAAGTAGTCGCGCTTTCGACCGATAAAGCAGCCAATCCGATAAACCTCTACGGCGCTACGAAACTTGCTTCCGATAAAATTTTCGTGGCCGCGAATAACATGAGTGGCGCGGCCGGCGCCAGGTTCAGCGTCGTGCGTTATGGCAACGTCGTTGGATCTCGGGGGTCGGTTGTTCCCTTGTTCAAGCGATTGGTTGCCGACGGTGCGACCAAACTTCCCATTACAGATGAGCGCATGACCCGGTTCTGGATCACTTTGGAGCAGGGTGTGGATTTGGTGCTGAATGCATTCGAGTGGATGTATGGCGGTGAGGTTTTCGTGCCTAAAATCCCCTCCGTGCGTCTGACTGATCTCGCCGAGTCCGTGGCGCCAGGTATTGGCTTTGAGACCATTGGATTACGCCCTGGTGAGAAGCTTCATGAAGTGTTGTGTCCGCGCGACTCCTCGCATTTAACGATTGAATTTGATGATCATTATGTGATCCAACCTTCTATTCGCTACTTCGATCACGAGGTCGACTACTCGGTGAATGCCGTGCGCCAAACAGGGCGAGTGGTGGATGACGAGTTTGAATATAACTCGGGTAACAATCCCCACTTTTTATCTGTGGAAGAATTGCGAGAACTCAATCAGGGACTATGATCCCGTATTCGCGGCAAAGTATCGCCGAGGCGGATATTGACGCGGTCGTTGAAGCGCTGCGTTCCGATTTTTTAACCACCGGTCCAAGGGTCGCGCAATTCGAAGAACGGGTGGCACGCTATTGCCATGCGCCGTACGCTGTAGCGGTGAATAGCGGCACGTCAGCGCTGCATCTTGCTTGTTTGGCTTTAGGTCTCGGCGCAGGTGATCGGTTATGGACGATACCGAACACATTTGTGGCCTCAGCAAATTGCGCGCTAATGTGCGGTGCCGAGGTGGGTTTCGTCGACATTGAGCCCGGCAGCGGCAATATCGACGTTGATGATCTGGAAAGGCGGTTGGCGTCGGCGGCTCGCGATGGCCGTTTACCGAAAGTGTTGGTCGCGGTGCATTTCGCGGGGAGCCCGTGCGATTTGCAGCGTATTGCCAAGCTCTGCACCCTCCACAACGTACGCATCATCGAGGATGCGTCGCACGCCCTAGGCGCCTGGTTGGTGGATGAACCGATCGGAGCAGGTCTACATTCTGATATCACGGTCTTCAGTTTCCATCCGGTAAAGAGTATTACCGCGGCGGAAGGAGGCTTGGCAACGACGCGCAGCGAAGAGCTTTTTCAGAAAATGCAGATGCTTCGCACGCACGGGGTTACCCGGGATGAGGACCTATTCACACGATCCGATGGGCCGTGGTACTACGAGCAACACGAACTCGGTTTTAATTACCGAATGAGCGACCTGCATGCGGCGTTGGGCTCAAGCCAGATGAGCCGCCTGGATGATTTCGTCGCAGCTCGCGCCGAGCGCGCATCAAAGTACGATGCGGCGTTTGCGGATCTACCGATCACGACCCTTGAACGCTTACCGCAGGCCCGATCAGCACATCATTTATACGTGTTGCTTATCGACCAGCCGAGCTGCGGTCTCGACCGTGCGCAGATGTTCAAACAGCTACGTGCCGCCGGCATCGGAGTCAATGTTCACTATATCCCCGTGCATACTCAGCCTTACTACCAACAGCGTGGGTTCGCGAAGGAGGACTTTCCAGCGAGCGTTCGCTATTACGACCAAGCATTGAGTATTCCGATATATCCAGATCTAAGCGACGAAGACC
The DNA here is from genome assembly GCA_039030125.1 of Pseudomonadota bacterium. Lineage (GTDB taxonomy): Bacteria > Pseudomonadota > Gammaproteobacteria > JBCCEV01. The sequence goes on from JBCCEV010000009.1 coordinate 16,339, forward strand.
AGCAATTCGTCATTGATCAAGTCGAAGGGGCTTTGTCATGAAGATCGTTGCGATCGTGCAGGCCCGTATGACGTCAACCCGCTTACCCGGTAAGGTTCTCAAATCACTTGGAGATCGCCTGGTGCTGGATCACGTGTTGCGGCGAGTTACCCGCACCCCAGGCGTGGACGAAGTTTGTTGCGCTACGGTCGACGATCACAGTTCCGATAAGATAGTTGCCCTATGTGACCAAACTGGAGTGGTTGCTTTTAAGGGTAGCGAAACCGACGTCCTCGGCCGTTACGTTGGGGCTGCACGGCAGCTTGACGCGGATGTGGTTGTTCGAGTTACAAGCGATTGTCCGCTTACTGACCCGAAAGTGAATGGACAAGTTATCGAGCACTTTCTAGAGACGGGCGCCGATTATGCTTGCAACAATTCCCCGCCCTCCTGGCCTCACGGTTTAGATTGCGAAGTCATCAGCCGGGCGGCACTGGAGCGCGCGGCACGGAAGGCGACTCGATCCGAGGAACGAGAGCACGTCACCCCGTGGCTAAGAATGCAGGATGATGTGAAAAAGGTGAATCTTTTTTGCCCACTTGAGGGCCTGGCGCATCATCGATGGACATTAGATACACCAGATGACTATCAATTCTTCCGCGAAATTTTTGAATACCTCGAGGACACCGATAACGTCGGTTGGCAGTCCATTCTGAAGATCGTTGAAGATCTGCCAGAACTCGCGGCGATCAACCGCGAAAGTAAAGAGCGTTAATCTAAGTCCCTGATGAAGCATGCCGTGTTCAGAGTTGATGCTTCACAAGCTACTGGGGGCGGACACCTGGTTCGTTGTCTAGCGCTGGCCGAAGCCCTGGCGGAAAGAGGCTGGGCTTGTGAGTTTTATTCTACTTCGTCGACAAAGCGATTTTTGGCGGATAAGTTCAAGGCTAAATTTGAATTTCATTTCGACCGATCTTTGAAAGAAATGTCGTCTAACGATCTTACGGTCTTTGACCATTACCGAATTTCGAAACCGGACGAACAGGCAATCCGTGATCAAACTAGTTGTATCTTAGTGATTGATGATTTGGCGGATCGGCCCCATGTTTGCGATGTTCTCCTCGATCAAGGTTATGGTCGCTCCCGGTCGGACTACGCCGAGCTAGTACCAAGGGGTTGCAAATTTCTTCTTGGTTCCGATTTTGCGCTGCTTGGAAGTTCCTTTCTTTACTATCGAGAGATCGCTGTGAAACGTCGTCAGAAGTTGCACGACGTAGAGAGAATTTTGATAAATTTTGGTGCCAGCGATCCCCACCAGGTTAATCAAAGGGTCGTAAAAGCACTTTCCACAATTCCCATTTTCGCCCGAATCGACATCGTTGCCAGCCGCTATGATTCAGGTCTAGCGGAGCTCGAAGCGGCCGCCTCTAGGCTTCCCGATGCGTCCGTATTAACTGACGTTGATGATATGGCCCCGCTAATGGCGGCGGCTGACCTCGCTTTTGGGGCCCCAGGCGTAAGCGCGTGGGAACGTTGCGCCGTCGGCTTGCCGAGCGTCTTGGTGATGACCGCGGATAATCAGTCGCGCAATTACAAAAACCTGGTAGGGGAAGGAGCGGCAGTGGGTTTGGGTCGGTACAACGAAATTACCGATGCATCGATTAAAGGTGCGCTGACTGACTTGCTAATGGATCCCACGTCATTGCAATCAATGAGCTTTAGAGCAGGAGATTTGTGCGACGGCACGGGCACCCATCGCGTCATCGACGCAATCGCACCTTTATGTCAATGAATTCCACAACCAGCCCTGAGCAAGACACAGTCCAGCTACGCCAAGCTAGAGTTTCCGATTCGAAATTGCTTTTTGACTGGGCCAACGAAGATGAAGTTAGGCGCATGTCGTTCTCGCCGGAGCCGGTCTTGTGGGTAGACCATCAGCGGTGGATAGCCGAGAAATTAGGCGATAGAAATTGTCGTATTTATATTTTTCTAATCAGAGGTAAACCGGCTGGCCAAATGCGGCTAGAGTGCGTAGAAGTTGAGGTCGCCGAGGTCGATGTGCACACCAGTATTGCTTTCAGGGGACGAGGATGGGGTGGTAGGTTTTTGCGTCTTGGATCAGAGCAGTTTTTCCGCGAGTTCCCAAAGGTCCAAACCTTACGCGCGGTAGTTCGGGCCGACAATCTAAAATCCTTACGAGCCTTCGAAAAGTCCGGCTACAAGATCCTTGAGAGACTTCGTATCAAGGAGCTCGATTGCTGGCAGTTGGTGAATCTCCGATCGAGGGGTGCCAAGGACTTATGAACCACTATCTCGTCGTTGCTAATCGACGGTGGAGCATCGATGCATTTAATCGGTATGCCGCCGGTCTGGCGGGGCAATGGTCTCTAGTGACCGACCCTCAAGAACTCACGGAATTTCTTGCGACGGGGCCGTCGTTGCGATACATATTTTTCCCCCATTGGTCGCAGCTCGTGGACGCTGCCATTTTTGAAAAATATGAATGTGTTTGCTTTCACATGACAGACCTCCCGTATGGTCGCGGCGGCTCTCCACTACAGAATCTAATTGAACGAGGACATTCAGAAACAAAGTTGACAGCGCTGAGGATGGATGAGGAGATAGATGGCGGAGCTATCTACCTTAAGAAGCCACTATCACTGCACGGCAATGCGCAAGAAATCTATGTCCGGGCAAACGATCTGATCTTCGATATGATTACCGAAATCATTGAACGCGAGCCCCTGCCACGCGATCAGGTTGGTGAAATCGTGACGTTCTCACGCCGCACACCGGAAATGTCGGTGCTTCCAAAGGAGACCGATCTCACCAAGCTCTACGACCATATTAGGATGTTGGATGCGCCCGGGTACCCGCGAGCATTTCTTGAATTCGGCTCATTTCGATTAGAGTTCTCGCATGCACGATTTAACGAAAACGACGAGCTGGTCACGCAAGTTACGCTAACCCCAAAGAGCAACGACTGAGTAATTTTCGTATGTCCCGAACGGTTTTAATTGTTGTCGCTCATCCCGATGATGAAGTATTGGGATGTGGTGCAACGATGTATCGCCATGCGACGCAGGGTGATGAGGTACACGTTGTCACAATGACCGATGGCGTTGGCGCGCGCGGTGCGGACGAAGAGGCAGTGACGCGTCGACAAGATGCCGCGCGCAGGGCCGCGAAATTATTGGGTGTTAGCTCAATCGCGTTCCATGGTTTTCCCGACAATCAACTAGACTCTGTGCCTTTATTAGAGATAGTAAATACGATTGAGACTGCTGTAGCCGAGCTGCAACCAGAAATCGTGTACACCCACCATCATGGTGATCTTAATGTGGATCATGGCATCGTCGCTCGGGCCTTGCTGACAGCCTGTCGGCCGCTGCCGGGCAGTTCGGTGGCGAGGATCTTAGCGTGTGAAACAGCCTCAAGTACCGAATGGGCTTTCCCAGCCGCAAGCATGTTTCGCCCTCAGTATTTCGTCGATGTTACAGACTCTATTGATGCGAAGGTCGCGGCTCTGCGCTGTTATCAAGACGAACTGAGAGTGTTTCCGCATCCACGGTCCGAAGAGCATCTCCTTTCCAGAGCAAAAGTACGGGGTGCAGAATCTGGTTTTGGAGCTGCGGAAGCATTTGAAGTTCTTCGCGAGAGAGTCTCTGTAGAAAGCGATCTTTGATTATGGAATTTGAGATCGGCGAGCGTGAAATCGGCGAAGGCCACGAACCCTACATCGTTGCGGAGCTTTCTGCTAACCATAATGGCAGCATTGAAAAAGCCTGCGAAATTATCGTGGCAATGGCCGATGCGGGCGCTCACGCGGTCAAGCTCCAAACCTACACCGCCGACACCATGACGCTCGATCACACCGGCGAGGACTTTATGCTCCAAAGTGGGCCGTGGGCAGGGCACAATCTATATAGCCTTTATCAGTGGGCCCACACGCCGTGGGAGTGGCACGAAAAATTATTTGAGACCGCTAAAGCCGCTGGCCTGGCAGCATTTTCAACACCCTTTGACACCACGGCGGTCGATTTTCTCGAACAATTTGATCCGCCAGCCTACAAAGTTGCGTCGTTTGAAATCGTCGACATCCCGCTGATTGAATACGTCGCGTCGAAGGGCCGGCCGATGATCATGTCAACGGGTATGGCCAGCGAGGAAGAAATCGACCAGGCGGTAAGTGCGGCACGGGAGGGCGGTTGCGAAGACCTGATTCTATTGCACTGTACTTCGGGCTATCCGACACCACCGGAAGAATCTGACCTGCTCACCATTCCGCATTTAGCACAACGTCATCAGACACTGGTGGGATTGTCCGATCACACCATGGCGTCCGAGGTTGCGCTGTCGGCGATTGCGTTAGGGGCTTGCGTGGTTGAGAAGCATGTCACGATGAAGCGCGAAGACGGCGGGCCGGATGCCGATTTTTCTTTGGAGCCAAAAGAGTTGGCTGCACTTGTCGCCTCGACGAAAGTTGCGTGGCAGGCGATGGGCAGCGTTCGCAGGAGTTTGCGCGACGCGGAGAAAACCCAACAGCCACTGCGTCGCTCACTGTATGTGGTCAAGGATATGGAGATTGGAGAGGTTTTCGGCCCGGAAAACGTCCGCTCCATAAGACCGGGATACGGGTTAGCACCTAAGCATTTAAACGAGATTTTCGGTCAGGTAGCTAAGCAAAGGATTGCTCGCGGTACGCCACTGCGCTGGGAACTCGTTGGCGAGCGCTAAGCTAGCTCGCGGTACCATTGCTCATATCGAATTCAGCGTTGCTGTAGTTAAAGCTGAAGTCGTTTTCATTGCGTTTGGGCATCGAGTCACCGAGCTGCGTTTTCTTATTAGTATGTTTTCGATAGCCGCCAGTTTTGATAAGGGAACTTTCGCTTAATCCAATGTTGAGTTGCTCGTTAAGGCGACTTGCGCCTTCGGCGATAGTCTCCAGGACTTCGGTATCCCCCATCGTTGTCATGTTCACGCACAGATCCTGACGCTCAGTGATACTAACTAGGTATTCGTCTTCATCCACGATGAAGCCGTTTTCAAGCGCGTAGTCATACATCTTGGTGGCTGGCAGAGGCAACAAATAGCCGATGCTCGGATAAATCTGAGCCTGCAAGCACATGTCAAAGGTTTCTTTGATCGTATCCTTAGTTTCGATTGGATAGCCGAACACCACGCTAACGTTGCTAGTGATCCCTGCCTCGCGAAGGATCTCTACCTGCTCTAAGAAAAAGTCGCGCTCAACATGTTTATTCATCATCTTGAGGATTTCGGCGTTCGCGGATTCGAGCGAATAGCCAACCGCGTTGCAGCCGAGGTCTCGCATGCGTTTGGCGATATCGATCCGTTTCTGCGTTGGTAGCTTTTCCCGTCCCAGAAGGTCCGTACGTATCGCAGCGCTCCATTCGAATTCGAGCTTTGATTCTTCGATTGCGTCCAGCATACGTTCGACCTGTCTAACTGACGCGAAGCTCAAGTCATCCCAAAAATTAAAATAGTTCGCGCCGAAGAGCTCCATATCGCGCCGAATCTCAGCGAGCACCAGATCAGGTTTTCGATGCCGGTAGGGGTCGTCCCAGAAAACAAAGTGGCAAAAACTGCATCGGAAGGCACAGCCGCGAGCGGTACTGACCGGCATCGTGACGGCGTCGGCTTTGTCGCTGCCAAACGAGGTACCAACGGAGTGGGAGAAGTAGGCCGGCACGTCAAACAAGGACCAATCTGGCATGGGCAGAAGATTGATATCACCAGCCTTGCGAGGAGGGTTTTTAACAATCTTGCCGCCGCGCTGACGAAAAGTAATTCCTTCGATGCCGTCCAGTGTTGCACCCGATCTCAGTGCATGCAGAACATCAACGCAGGTCATCTCGCCTTCGCCGTGGACAATAACGTCGGCCGGCGTGTTGTCCATGAACACCTTGGCGCACGAAGCAGCGACAGAATTGCCGATGATTGTGATTGTTTCAGGATGGTGCCTTTTAATTGTATGCGTGAGCCATTTCATCCACGCATAGTGCGTAACGATCGATCCGTAAAGGATAACGTCGAATTGATTCTCGGTGAGAAAGCTTTCAACCTGTGCATCATCGGGCTCATTGATATCAATGTCGTAGAGTTCAAAATCATAGCCGCACTGTCGGACATACGTCATGACACTACCAAGGCCGACCGGCAAAATTTTAAGTTTTGCGCCATGGCGCAAGCACGGATTTATAAAGAGGATCCGTAAATCTTTCATCGAATTTCCTAGATCTCGCGGAACATCAGGACGTAGGGAGCGCAAGCCTATCACGCTCAAGATATCGGCCAATACTTTTCTTGATACCATCGCCAGCGAAAATCAGACGGACTCCTGCTTCGGTTTGGTTTTTTAAATGGGCTAAATTAAGAATCAAATTGTTGATTACAAGCATCAGCATCGTCCTAAGAATCGCGAGTTCCGCTGGGCGTTTCATACTTTTGATCCTATTGGCAAAAGTGTTACAGCCAGAAGATTTGGGTTTGTTTGGTTTAATCGGCACAACAGTTTTAATCTTTGGTTTATTAATTGGCGCTGACCTGTATTTACCCGTACACAGGGATATTTTGGCCACCCAGCCCGAACAGCGGGCGAAAAAGTTCGTTTCTCAGTTCTCGTTTTATAGCGTCTCATTCTTAGTTTTGTCACCGGCGTTCTTCTGGATCTGTGATCGGATCGAAATTTCCACAGCGCTAATTTTGATGACGCTCCCAGTTTTATTGTTCGACCAGTTATCGATGGAGCTCCATAGGGAACTTATCGCGTTAAAGGAGCCGATCGACGCCAATGTTGTTTATTTGCTGCGCTCGGGATTATGGGTCTACGTTTTGGCTGTTTGCTATTGGGTTTTCGATATAGCGCCCACCTTAGGTTCAGTTTTAACTGCATGGATGGCGGGGGCGGCCCTGGCTGTGTTTGTAGGGCTGTTGCGATTGAACCGTGTACTGGAGATCAAACTTGCTGCTTTGGAGGTCGACTGGATTTGGACGGCAAAGAATCTGCGATTGGCGATGCCATTTTTGGTGGCGACCCTCGCACTGAAGGCCGTTGAAGTTGGCGATCGCTACATTATCGAGGCGCTAATAGGTTTGGCGCCACTCGGTGTATTTACGCTTTTTGCAGGGATCGCCGGTTTCATTAATTTGGTAGCTTATGCGGGTTCCGTCTCGCTGCTCTATCCCAATCTGGTCACGGCGCACACTGCGCATGACCGCGTGGCATTCCGTGAGACTGCGCGCTCGATGTGCTTCCGTTCAGTCTTGGTGAGTGCCTTGGCGGTGCTGGCCATTTACCTGCTGATCGAACCATTGTTGGCGTTTGTCGATCGTGCTGAATACGTCGACAGCCTCGCCATGCTTTGGTATCTCGTAGGCGCTATGGTTATCACCGTATTATCTCAGCAAGCACATTTTGTCCTGTATGCGAGAGGTCATGACAAATGGATCACCATTCCTTCATTGCTTTGCGCGCCGTTGGCAATTATTTTGAACCTCACTCTGATCCCAATTCATGGCATTACTGGGGCGGCATACACGGCGGCTATATCAGCGGCTTTTCTATTGACCGTTAAGACTTATGCAGTGATCCGAGAAAAAGCTTATTGATCAATGTAGCGCGTTGTCTCGTTGTTGCCCTGAGCGTGCACGAGTTTACGGCTCAACCGCGCGCGGCGTACAAAACTCACCAACTCGGTAGGGTGCGTGAGAAAGCGCCTACCTTGTGCCGCGTAGCCTCGGAGGCGCGCTGAAAACGTCCAGCCCAATAGCTTGGTCAAAGTTTTCATATTTACCCGCGCGTGAAGACCGATCTCGGTGTCGGCCCACTCGGTTTGGACGCGCGCAGATTCTATCGGATCGAAAAGCCACGGAGTACGTTCGCGCACTCTTTCCTTAGTGAACTCTTCCATTACCACTTCCAGCGCTTTGGGGTAACGGAGATAAAACGGGTCATTTTTGTAATCATCAGGTTTGAACTGATCAAAGTGCTCCGTACAGAAAACCTTAGCACCCGACCAAGCGCCATAAAGGATATGTGAGCCCATGGTGTTGGTCGTCAGGTATTCAAAGCTCGCAAATAGCCGTCTTATTCGAAGTAACGCGTACCGGTCGCGGCGGCCCGCGCCTCGCACCCATCGAATTCCTGCCTTATCGAAAGCCTTTGTCCAGAAGCCACGTTCGACGCAGATTGGATGCACGCAGGCGAGAATATGTTCGAATTTGTCTCGCATACTTAGGAGTTCATCGATATAAGCGCTTTCGTTCCAGGACTGCGTCGCAAGCTCCTGTGTGTGCCCCGGCATCACGAGCAGGCTGTTTGGGAGTTGTTTCACAGCAGGGCGGTCGACATAAATCAGCGGCAGGCCAACGGGTTCTACTTTCGTGAAATCATGCGCGCGCAAAATCTCCACGTGCCCAGAGTTTGCGACTAAGTTTCGCATCTTGCGATGTCCAAGTGCGTAAAATTCCGGGTTGTCTGGCGCGACGAATGGAATCCAACCGTGGCGCCAGGTGGCGAAGCTAACCGGGGTGCGTTTCAGACCAAGCTGGGCAGCAATTGTATGGCTGGCGCCGTAGTAATCTGGCTCACTGCGCAGCCAAATGGTCTCTTCCCGAGGGAGCTTCGCTAACAGTTCGTCAAGCGGATGTTGATTCGTCATTGTCTAAATAGCACCTTGTGATTTGGCTATAGTACATCCCTAGCGTGGCAGGGCGGGTAGAGCCTAACCGGGCGAGCCTCTGCTTTGCAGTTCAGCACGCGTTGGTTTCCTGGACATGAAAGGAGCGCGATTTGCACCAGCTTGAATTCTTCTTCGATTGCTCGAGTCCTTGGACTTATCTCGCTTTCGAGCATGTGCAAAGTGAGCTCGAAGGTCTGGCTGTCAATATTCAATGGCGGCCGATATTGGTCGGCGGTTTGTTCAACACCATCAACCCTAGCGTCTACCAGCAACGGGAAAATCCCGTTGCCGCGAAAAGTGCCTATGCCGATAAAGATTTACAAGATTGGGCGCGATATGTCGGGATAAAAATTGGTATGCCGCCGGTCTTCCCAGTCAATAGTGTAAAAGTGATGCGTGGTTGTTTCGTGGCGCTTGAAGAGGGTTGTCTGATCCCTTACGCGCGCAGCGTTTTTGCGCGCTATTGGGGGGATCTAGCAGATATCTCGCAGTCTGCAGAGGTCGAGGCGTTAGCGGCTGGCGCAGGAATGGATGTTGGCGCATTCATGGCCAAGATCAGTGACCAAAGCTACAAAGACAAACTTAAAGAGACAACCAGTGAGCTAGCGACGCGCGGCGGATTTGGATCGCCGACGATGTTTTTAAACGGTGAGGATATGTATTTTGGCAACGACCGGATCGAGCTGATCCGCGCCAAACTCGCCAATATGACGGAAGGCTAACCGCCCGCTATTCCCACCAAGAAAGCGATCGTCTCGCCGTCTTCCAAGGTGTCGTCGATAAATATTCTGCGGCCTTTGGTATCCACGTACATCGTGCCCTTGGCGTTGAGATCTTTCGTCTCAGGATCGAGCAACATCGCGCGCATTTGCGGTCCGTATTTGTCAGCGACCTTTTCGGCAAACTCTGAGACGGTATTCGTTTCGAGTTCGAACGAGTCATTGCTGACGGTAGCGATCTCCTTAAAATGGCTGTGAAACTCGGCGTGCACGGTGATCATGACGTTAACGCGCTAGGGCGCCGTCTTCGGCAAGCACTTCGGCAACATCTTCCATATCCAGCTCTTCAAGCTTGCCGGCGGTTTGCAGGCCGGATTCAATTTCCCAGCCACGCCATTCATAGTACTCGTCGAGCACGTCGTGAAACATATCGGCCGCGACGGCGCCTGGGTACATTCCTTCATTGGTCGGTTCCCACATCCAGCGTTCACAGATGGTGTCGTGTTCCCGGCGCATTCCCAACCGCGAATTGAAAGCCTTTTCCAGGTTGCAAATGCGCTCGCCATCGCGGAGCAGTTCTTCGTGGGTGCGCTCTATTCCAGTGACCGAGGTAAAAGCCTCTTGATAATATTTCTCCGGCATATAGGTGCCGGGATCAAGCATCCAGTGGAACAGGCACACACCGTAGGAGTTGAGCAGCGCGACTTGGTTTTCGATGATGGCGGTAGACGCGCCTTTGAGCACCGGCGTGGTCAAATCAGCCGCTTCGGGGCGGCCGAAATAAGCCTGCGATAAGTCTTTGCGTTGAAATTTTTCGATCAAGCCGATCCCTTTGAGATGATCCGCACCCCGAGAGGCGACCGCCATGTTGTTCATCCACGTTGGGAATGGTCGCATCTCTTCGGTGAAGCTAGCCCCGCCCTTGCCGTACATGGCGTACTTCATGAAGTTCTGGCCTTTCATTTCCGAGTAGCGCAGCGCTCCTTTGTACGGACCATCGGTGAACAGTTGCCCAAAGAGGTTTTTTTGGAAAACGATTGAATCCATTAAATCTTCAACGTCTTCCATTGAGCCCCACTCCAGGCTCTGGGGGCCGTCGAACAACTCTTCGATGTCGCGTTCATCGATCAGTCCATGCTGTTTGATTTCCATCAAGAAGCTGATCGAACAGCTTAGGTCTTGATTATCGATACCATAGTCGTTGGTGACTTTCCCCCAGTGGGCGACTTCTGCCCAGTCACGAAGATCCAGCGCGCCGGCCGCTGAACCAGTGGTCAAATACTCGGGACGGCGGAAAGTTTCGCCGACGTATTTCTTCGCCGCTTCGGATTCCGTGCCATCGATTTTGTATTTAGCATCGCAAGCGATGAAGCAGTCAGAGGAGCAGACTTCGGAATACTTGTGGTATTTCTTAACCCAGTTGTCAGACTTGATGTCATCGCCGCGGAACATATTGCCTTGGTTGTTGCGCCAAAAGTGACTGCCTATGTGCTGATACATTTCAACAGCGCCGAGGGTGCCGCGGCGTTTGAAACCATAGACCGCTTCGTTGGCGTCCAGGCTTTTTCGAAAATCATCCGACCAGCGAAGGATCCCGTCCGGACGCTCAACTTTAATGCCGCCGTTACCTTGGATGGCGATAGCCTTGAGGTTCTTAGAACCCATGACCGCACCACCACCGCAGCGCGCGTGGATTCTCAACGCGTCGGAGACGACGCTTGCGATCCCTACTTGATTCTCGCCGGCTTGTCCGATCGACAAAGTGTTGGCCAGGGATGGATAGGTGCCAAGCTGCTCACGCAGGATGTCATGCGTCTCTTTGGTGTTTTTCCCCCACAGGTGGCTGGCGTCGTGGATCCCGACCTCATCGTTGCTGATGTGAAGGAACACCGGTTTCGGTGCCTTGCCGGTGATCGCGATGTATTCGAAGCCGGTGAAGCGAACCGCGTAGGGAAACTTTCCGCCCGCCGCTGAATCGCCGAATATGTCATAGCAGGGGCTTTTAAAGGTGATACGGCCTTTCACGCCACTGCCGGCACCGGAGCCGGCCAATGGGCCAACGCCAAAGACAAAGATGTTGTCGGGGCCGCGCGGGTCGCAGTTAGGGTCGTGGGTGAGAAAATGCTCCCACATGATCCAATTATTGATGCCGGAGCCACCAACCCATCGCTCGAACATGGCGTGGGGGATTGTCTCAACCTCAATCTTGCCGATACTGAGATCGACGCGCAGTAATTTACTTTCCATTGGAGGTCTCTCTTGAAACTTAGGCCGCGCTACTCACTTCGCCGCGGTCAAGCATCGCCTGCATCATGCCCACTTCATCGCGGGCGGTTGGTTCTTCGTTAGCCTTGGCTTTGAAATCAGGTTGCTCTTCGAAGAACAGCACGGGGAGGCGGGTGTACTGTTTGCCCTCATTGAGCATTTCCGGACGCGCGGCGCAGGCTTTGACGCACGCTGGGTCGCCAGCGCAAAGGTCGCATTTGAGCAGTTCCCCATCGGGAGCGACAAACACCACGTCGAACGGGCAACCCGGTACGCACTCCATGCACTGAATACACTCGTCTTGGTCGATGATGGCGGCCTTGGTCTCGGGATCGTAGTAGAACGCATTAGTCGGGCACACCTCCGCGCACGGCGGTGGATTCCCACAGTGGTGGCAAATCTCGGCGACAAATCCCATCCCATGGGGGCTGACTCTGGATGGTTTGTGCGGTGCATGATCAATGCGGACGCGCGACAAGTTAGGGTTGATTTCGCCCTCTGGCGAATGGACTAGCGAGCAGGCGACTTCGCAGACGTTACACTCGGTGCACTGGTTTCTCAGGGCGAACAGTTTCTTGCCGACGTTAGGGACATCGGCGCCAGGATCGTAGTATTCGCGCCCGGTGACCAGTTCTTTTTGCGGTTGGGTAGCCATCAAGAACTCTCAGATACCGGTTTTCTAACGATGAGCCTAGCAGGTCCCGTCAACGATTGCTCGCACGCCCGGTTATCCGCAAAATAGCCCCGCTCGAGGGGAAAGTCATGTCAGAGTTACGCGAAGTCCTGGAACACCCGGATCTAGGCCGGTTGCCGGCACTGAAAGTGCTGGATTGTGTTTTTGCGCTCAAACCGGATGGGCGGATCTTGCATCACCATCTCGAAGAAATAGACCGGGCCGATGGGCACAAGGAGATCTGTTACCGGCTCAACGGGACGCAGCCGCATAGCGAGCGCCAGCGCTGTCAGATCATTCCACCGCGCACCGTTGAATTCGGCGAGGCGTAGAGATGTCTGCGACCTCAATTGGCGTCGTCATTGCTGCGGCCAAGTTTAGTGAAACCGACGAGGCAACCTATATCGACGTGCGCACCGTGCCTGAATTTGCCGGTGGGCGCCCAAAAGGCAAAGCGATCAATGTGCCGCTGGAGTTCTACAAGCCAAAAACCGAGGAAGTTTTTCTCAACGACGCATTCTTGAGCGTCGTCGAAGATAACTGTGGCAAGGACGATGAGCTGATTCTCGGTTGCGACGGTGGCGAGCGCGCCACGCGGGCCGCCGAGCAACTTACTGCTGCCGGTTTCAAGAATTTGTTTGTTATGAATGGTGGTTTGCCTGAGTGGCGGGCCCATCAATTACGTGTCACCGGCGATAATCGCGACGGCGTGAGCTATCACTCTCTAATCACTAAGTTCAGACGCAAGCAGAAGAAAAAGAAAAAAGCATAAGCTGTTCTCGCGAGTCATGCGCTTAAGTCTGACGGTCCATCGCCGATAGCTAGTCTGCGGTCCTCATTGGGGTTGATTATGGCGAGTAGTGAAGCGAGCCTAAGACAAGCGGCGCTGGAACCATTGCGGCGCGCCATCGTGGGTCGGCAGCCGATCCTTGATGCGGATCTCAACGTCGTTAGCTACGAACTCCTGTTTCGCGACCACGAAACGGCGAGCACGGCGAGAATCGATGGCGATCAGGCCACCGTTAGCGTGATTGCCGATGCGCTGGACGCTATTGGCCTCGATCAAATAGTGGGTACTCATCGCGCCTTCATCAACTTCACCCACGATCTCATCACCGACGATACGGCGCTGCTGTTACCGCCCGATAAGGTCGTTATCGAGGTACTGGAGAATATTAGGGTGACCCCCCGTCTGGTGGCATCGCTTAAGGATCTCCACGAGCGTGGTTATCAGATCGCACTCGATGATTTCGTTTACGCGCCGCAATGGGACGCAATCCTGGATCTGGCCTCGATCGTGAAAATCGATGTCCTGGAGACAACCGAGGCAAACCTCGATCGCCAACTTCAAGCGATCGCGGCATGGCCGGTGCAATTGCTTGCCGAAAAAGTGGAAACGCGCCAACAGTTCGAGATGTTGAAGGCTCGCGGTTTCGAGTTATTCCAAGGGTTTTTCTTCGCCAAACCTAACGTCGTTTCAAAACCCCGTTTGCCGGCGAGTTATACGTCAATGATGTTGCTGTTGGCTGAGCTTCAGGATCCCGGCGCGACAACGGAGAGCATCGTCGCTAAAGTTTCCCAAGACGTTACCTTGAGTTATCGCTTACTGCGCTATTTGAACTCGGCGTTTCTCGGCATGCCGCAGCGGGTTGATTCGATCACCAGAGCGGTGATTTTTATCGGCCTCGATAAGCTCAAGCGATGGGCAACCCTTTTGGCCCTGGCAAGCAGTGCTGAGGATAAACCTACGATCTTGCTTGAGGCCGGATTGCAGCGGGCCAGATGTTGCGAGCTACTTGCTGAACTCACCCATCAGGACAGCACGGATTCCTTCTTCATCGCGGGCCTATTTTCGGTTCTCGATGCGGTACTCGACCGGGACATGTCAGAGGTGGTGGCATTGCTTCCGCTCGCCGAGGATCTCGAACATGCGCTGAGTTCGCATCAAGGTCCGGTCGGCGAGGCGCTTAATTGCGTGCTCGCCTGCGAACAGTGTCAATGGGACGATGCTGCGTTCGCAGGCCTCGACATCGTCGATATTTTTGCGGCCTTTAACGAAAGCGCCGCATGGGCAAGGCAAGCCACGAGTGAGCTAATCGCCGACTAGGCTACTCGCCCTCGGGCCACACCTCGTTGAGAACCCGCAGCGCACCCATCGCCCGCGGCCAACCAGCGTAATGGGCAACATGCGCAATCATCGAAAGCAGCTTCTCGCGTGGGATCCCCAGACGTTTCGCGCCCGGGAAATGAAATTTGAGTTCGCTCTCCCGACCTAAGGCGGTTAATACCGTGCAGGTGACCAGTGAGCGTTCCTCGACGGCCATGTCCTTGCCTTGCCACACATCACCAAATAGGTGTTCGATGGTATATCGGCCGATATCCCCTGGCATGCTATCGACCGCATTGGGGTTGCCACATAGCTTGCCGATCATCTCCCGGCCTAGGGCCGCTTTATCCTCACTCATCACAGATCCTCACCCTAAAAAATAGAACGCCATCCTGGCGATGGCATGAGGCCCACGATAATAACTCGATTTCTCGTTACGCCGGTTGCGCGCCCGAGGCACGCGATTTCCACTCGCGGCGCAGAAGATAAAGCAATGGTCCAAAGGACCCAGCGAACAGGGTAACAATGACGAATGGCCAGGGGTTGGTGTGATTCGCACGGGCGTCGGCAATCATCCAAATGATTGCCAGTGAACAAACGATGATGAGGTCCACGAATATCTGCATCGTTCCTAAATTGAGCAGCCCAGCATCGAGGATCCCGAAATAGCCGACTTCAACCAGCGCTAATCCCGTCAAAACCGCGAAGCCAACGATGACAAAGGCCAGCAGCAGAGTTTTCCAATTCATTGGGTCATCCCCCGTTTTGATTTGATCGAACCCTATTCTTGCTTTTAGGGTTAATAGCGCAATTACCTGGTGGGTAATCGCCGGGCTCAATCAGGCGCGGCAGAATCGGTCAAACATCGAGGCCCGGACAATGACGGAAGTACAGTTCCAATCAAATCGCATTGCAACATTTGGCGCTGCTCTGAAGCGCTGGCGCGCGCATCGCAAATTCAGCCAATTACAACTGGCGCTCGAGAGTCAGGTGTCCCAACGCCACGTCAGTTTTCTCGAATCGGGGCGTGCGATGCCGAGCCGCGAGATGGTGATCCAGCTTGCGCAGGCACTTGAGGTGCCTCTGCGTGAACGCAATTCCCTCCTGCAAGCCGCGGGATTTGCACCCGTGTATCGTCAGCGCACCTTTGATGACGAACAGATGAAACCGATCCGTGAAGCGCTGGCGATGATGTTGAAGCATCATCAGCCCTACCCCGCGGTTGTGCTTGATCGCGATTACAACCTACTGATGGAAAATCCGCCTTTTCAGGCGCTGTTGAAAACCATCGCGGAGCCGCAAGAGCTTTGGCGGCGTTGCTCCGCACCGGGGGTTAAAAATTTACTGGCCTTGACCTTCCATCCCGATGGGGCTCGCCCATTCATCGAGAATATCGAGGAAATCGCCCGGATAATGGCGCCAAGATTGCGCCGCGAAATGTCGGCGCCTGATGTCGACGATGCCTTGAGGACGCTGGTGGTCGATCTGATGTCAGACTTTAGCGCGGAGGAAGATACTGCTCACGACATTTCCGCTTCGCCGCCCCCGGTTGTGCCATTGGCGTTAAACGTTAGAGGTGTGCGCTTGAAGCTGTTCTCGATGATTTCAACATTCGGCACGCCGCATGACATCACGACCGATGAATTACGGGTTGAACATTTTTTCCCCGCCAATGACGAGACTGAAAAGCTTTTGCGTGCCGGGGCCGCCCCGGTTCATTAAATTCGAGCCGGCCTAAGTTGATAACCCAAGCGGGGAAAATGTACGTGCACGTTTCCCACCCGTTCGTGTGCATAGGCGATGCTTAGCCGGTGTTCGTCAACGGCTACCAAGAGGCCGGTAGCGGGCGAGGATTCAGTTGCGGGTCTGACCTCCACCATATCGCCAAGCGCGAGGCCTTCCGGAATTTCGTAGGCCGCTGTGCTGAGCGGCAAAGGGTCGTTATTGCGTGCTATCTCGAGCGCGGCGTTGGCATCGATATCATGCCGATCACCATGACCTATGCCCGCGACGCGCTGCATCCAAGCCACGGTCAGGGGTTGTTCGGCCAGCCATGTGTTGTCCGGATCGATTAGCTCAAGGAACCAGGGAGCGAGGTAAACCATGAAGTCGGCGAGGCTGATCGCATCGCCCAATAGAAAGTCAGCGCCATCGCTCAACAGGTCCTCAATCCATGGAAGCTGTTCGCACACGCTAGCCCGGTAACGAGGCGCGGCCGCTTTCACCTGCTCAATCGTGGGTTGTGGCTTGCGATGCAAGTGGGCGCGGTCGGCATGAAATTCGGGGGGAAATTTATCGGCTTGCGTGCCGGTTGCGTATAAAGCCACCGGCCAGAAAATCTCAATTTCGGCCCAGGCGCGTAAGGTTTCGCAGCGGGCTTTGGTTAGACGTTGCGACCCAGGAAAGAGAGTCGGAACCGGTGCGCGCGCTTCCAAAACCTCGGCAATTAAACGGGTGTCACAGTAAATGTCAGCACCAATTTGCAGCGCCGGCGTGCGTCGGTACCCTGCCGTGAGTGGTGTGTACAGTGGCTTCGGTTCGTACGCGGGGATCTCAACGGATGACCAGCGGAGGGTTTTCAGGCCCATGATCAGACGGATCTTCTCCGAGAAATTTGAGAAATCGTAGTGGTGCAGAATCAACTCAGTCACGCGCCGGCCCACCATTGAATAGCCCGGCGTTCCTTGCGTTGCGCAGCCGCTCAAGGTGCTGCGAATAAGCGCTACATATTGGGTGCGATTTCGCCATCGGAGAACATTTGGGCAAGCTTAAATTTTTGGATCTTTCCCGAACCCGTCATCGGAAACTCTGCCATTTGCACCCACAGCTTGGGGGTTTTTTGCGGGGCCAGATGTGCGCGGAGATAATCGTGCAACTCCTCGGCGCTGGCTGACATACCATCATTAAGGCGAACAAAAGCACCAACTTGTTCGCCCCATTTCTCATCAGGGATCCCAACCACCGCTATCTCAGCGATCGCTTCGTGCTCAAACAGCTTTTCTTCAATTTCCCGCGGATAGATATTCTCGCCGCCCCGGATGATCATGTCCTTCAGCCGGCCTTCGATATAGCAGAAACCACGCTCGTCCATCGAGCACAGGTCGCCGGTGTGCAACCAACCATCGGCATCGATGGTTTTGGCGGTGGCCTCTGGCATTTCAAAATAGTCCATCATCACTAAATAGCCGCGCGTGCAAAGCTCGCCCACGGTACCCACCGGAACGGTTTCGCCAGTTTCCGGATCCACGATTTTAACTTCCGTGTGATCGAGCGGTTGTCCTAGCGTTTCAACTTTGTCTTTGATGGAGTCGTGTAGACGCACCATGGTGATCACCGGCGAGGTTTCGGTTTGACCAAACAGAATGCAGAAATTAATGCCCATCATCTCTTCAATGCGTTTCACCAGTTCCATCGGTACCGTCGAGGCTCCCGATAAGACAATCTGCATCGACGACATATCGCGGGGTTGAATCTCCTGCGCTTCAAGTAACGCGACCAGCATGGTCGGCACGCAGAGTGTGTAGTTGGCTTGTTCTTGTTCGATGAGGTCCAGGAATAAGTTGGGTTCGAATTCGCGCGCAAGCACCAACGTTCCCAGGGTTTGGTGAGTCGCTAAAGTACCCGCTACGCAACCGCCGGTGTGGAAGCAAGGCATCGCTGAGATATCAATTGAACCGTTCCCTGCATTTCGCAACAGCGCAGTAAGTCTGCCATTGTTGCTCAAGCTGTAATGGTTCAGACGTGCGCCTTTCGGAAAGCCTGTGGTTCCAGAGGTGTATTGGATCATCGCGGGGTCGCTCGGCTGAATGTCCGGCAAAATGCGATCTGGGTTACCGCGGCCAACAAATTCCTCGATCTCATCTAGCGAAATCGCGGCTTTGAGGCCCTCGATCTGCGGGATGACTTCGGCAACGATATCGGCCATCGGGTTACCGCGATATTGAGTCGCGAAAAATATTCCATCGGCCCGCGATTGCTCGAGCACGTATTTAAGTTCGCTGGGTTGATAGGCCGGATTGACGGTCACCATCACCAAGCCAGCTAGGGCTATTCCATATTGAAGGATGATCCATTCGGGACAGTTTGGCGCCCACACCGCGACATGGTCCCCGCGCTCGAATTGTTCCAGTAGCGCGCGCGCCATCTTCTCCGATTCATCCAGCAATTCCGCATAGGTGTATCTGCGTCGTGCATCCTGCTCTGGTATTCCTTCTATGAGCGCGACGCGATCGGGCTCCGCGGCGGCGGCATCGCGAAGCGCACTCGCGCAAGTGCTTTGCAATAACTCGGTTTCGCTGGTGGCTGACCAGTAAGATTCAGTTAGTTTCATTGTCCTTCCTGTGCTCTAGCGCTTGGCGGTCTGAGTCGCCGCCGCGATATCATTATTAGCTTGACGCCGAACGTAATGTTGGACGGCGACGATGTCCTGTTTAGACAGGTTATTGAACTCGGGCATGCCTCTTTGTCGCAAGGCCCCACCGAAAACTATTGGTTCGAGGGCGTCGATATTTGTCATGACGGGCGAAGCTCGTAGATCGGGTGCGTATCCTCCCGAACCCGCCCCCGCGCCATGACACATCATGCACCATTGCGTATAGACCTCAGCGCCGCTATCGGCAACGCGATGATCGATTTCAAAATTCGGTGCCGCGAGAGGTTGGGGTAGAGACGGAGGTGGTTGTTTTGGCAGACGGGTGTCGCCGCCAATGGCAAAGGTAATTAATCGGCGTTTGTGCTTGCCGTACTCCCAGCCATGCTGGCCACCCAGGAATCCCGGCGTTGCTGCTCCCGCGCCACCCCATCCTACGAGCAGCGCGATGTGCTGCTGGCCATCGACGGTGTAGGTTACCGGCGGTGCGGAGACGCCATGTCCGAGGTCCATCGACCACAGCGCTTCACCGGTTTCGGCGTTATAGGCATAGAAGGTTCCATCGGCGCGCCCTTGAAAAACCAGATCCCCCGCAGTGGTCAACGTTCCGGGATTCCACACGCCAGGAAGCGGCACCTCCCAGCGGGTTTTTTGCGCGACCGGATCCCAAGCGCGAAGCGCGCCGGTCCCCGCATCAGGCGGAACGTGATCGGCGCCGAAAGCCACGCCCGGATCAAAATTCCAGTAAGGGGACTCCCAGGCCTGAACATCAATATGTTGGTCATTGAATAATCCTGGCATTTCCAAAATCGGCATATAGACCAAACCAGTGCCGGGGTTGTATGACATCGCATGCCAGTTATGTCCCCCAAAAGGACTCGGCCATACGAGTTCTTCGCCGTCCTCGTAACGCGCACCCGCGCGTTCGATGGGTCGTCCGGTTTTCATATCGATGCCGGTTGCCCAATCGACCTTGACGTATTCTTTAGCCGATAGCAGCCGGCCATTTGACCGGTTAATGAGATAGAAGAAGCCATTCTTCGGGGCATGCAAAATGGCCTTCACGATCTGATCCTTAACGGGCAGGTCAACCAACATGATGTCCATGTTGGAGTTGTAGTCCCAAGTCTCGCCGGGGGTGGTCTGATAGTGCCAACGATAGCGTCCGGTATCGGCGTCTAAGGCGACGATAGAACAGAGGAACAGGTTATCGCCGCCGTCGGGACTTCTGATTTTGCGGTTCCACGGTGAGCCGTTGCCGGTTCCGATATAGAGATGGTTGTACTCGGGGTCGTAGGTCATGGCATGCCAAACGGTGCCGCCACCCCCGTACTTCCACCACTCGCCGGTCCAGGTCTTGGCCGCCATTTTCATGGCATTGTTCTCGAAACCGTCCTGCGGATTACCGGGCACGGTGTAAAACTTCCAAGCTTCTTCACCGGTTTCGGTGTCATAGGCAACCACGAAGCCACGCGCCGCGCTCCATTCCGTGCCGCCGTTGCCAATGATCACCTTGTCGCGGAAGACCGTTGGGGCGCCGGTGATGAACAGTGCCTGGTTGGGGTCGAAAGTTTGCTGCGTCCAAACTTCTTTGCCGGTTTTCGCGTCGATCGCAATCATGCGCCCATCGATCGTGGCGTTAAATATTTTGCCTTTCCAGTAAGCGATGCCACGATTCCAGTCCCAAAAGATGCGGCTACGCGGGCCGGAGTGATCAACAACTTTCGGGTCGTATTCCCAAACCACCTTGCCGGTTCTCGCGTCCACGGCCCGCACCACGTTGAAACTGCCATTGAAATAAATGATGCCGTCAACGACCAAGGGGGTACCGGTCAAGGACCGGTCGGTGGGTAAATCCAGAAACCAGTTCACGCCCAGTTGGTTGACGTTATCGACATTGATGTTGGCAAGCGGGCTGTGGCGTTGCTGCGAATACGTTCTACCGTAACCCGCCCAATGGGCGCCGGTATCCTCTTTGGTTAACAGCTCATCGTCAACGATCGTTGTGGCGCTTATCCCTAGGGGCAGCATGATAAGGAAAGCGACATTGGCCAGGGCCGTTATACGCATGGTGATTTACCCGCCTCGAACAAGGCCCGCGATCCTAACGCAGTGCCCGCGCTTTGGGTTGAATGCTGCGCTGCGTATTTTGATTGGCTCACGCTATGGCTTCGCAGTGCCCTTGCTCACTATCATGAAGGTCCAGAAGAAATAGAGAAGTTCGATGCCTGAGTTTTGCCAGCTCACCCAAGATGACGCGATTTGGACGGTTACGATTAATCGGCCAGAGGTTATGAATGCGGTCCATCCGCCGACCAATTACGAGCTCGATGAAATATTCGCCGGCTTCGAAGCCGACCCGAGTGCGCGGGTCGCAATCTTAACTGGAGCGGGGGACAAGGCCTTCTGCGCGGGCAACGATCTCAAGTACCTCGCCGAGCACCGCAAGGTCGAGTTACCGCCAACCGGTTTTGCGGGCTTAACGAAAAACTACTCTAGAACCAAACCAATTATCGCCGCCGTAAACGGCCTAGCTCTCGGCGGTGGCTTTGAAATCGCACTGGCTTGCGATTTGATTATCGCCGCTGAAAGCGCCCGCTTTGGTTTACCGGAGCCTCGCATAGGGCTCGCGGCTTCCGGCGGCGGGTTGCACCGCCTCCCACGCCAGCTCGGTTTGAAGCACGCCATGGGAATGATTCTTACCGGACGCCATGTCTGGGCCCCGGAAGCTTTTAGTTTAGGGTTCGTCAATGAGGTCGTGGCGGGCGAGGAAGTTCAGTCGAGCGCTCGCAAGTGGGCGGATGCGATTGTGAGTTGCGCACCCTTGGCCATTGCGACCAGCATGAGGATCGTTGGCGAAAGTCTCAATACCGCGGAATTTCCAACAGCTCACGAGAATGATGCCCCACATATCGAAGCGTTAAGAAAATCGGCCGATGCTATCGAAGGCCCCGAGTCTTTCGTTGAAAAGCGGGCGCCTCGCTGGCAAGGCCGATGAGTGTGATCAGCGACAACACCCCAATCTTGATTGGTGTTGGGCAGTACGTTAATCGCCAGATCCCAACGCCGGAATCAATCGGCAGTCCGATCGATGTCGTCGTGGAAGCAGCGCGCCGTGCTCTCGCTGACACGGGCGCTGGTGGTGGCGTCTGTGCGGCGCTCGACAGGCTCACGATTTCTCGATTTTTCGAACATTCCACTCGCCGCCGCGCCATGGTCTCACACCCCTTTGGCTCTTCGAGCAACGTGCCCTGGTCGGTTGCCAATCGGCTCAGCGTGCGGCCTAGACAATTGGCTTATGCAGCGGTTGGTGGGCAATGGCCCCAACGGTTGGTGAATCAATATTGCGAGGAAATCTTTGCAGGTGAAATGGATGTAGCCCTGATCGCCGGCGGCGAAGCTATTGCAAATATCAAGCATGCCGTGCGTCATGGATTTGAACTTGATTGGAGGGAGGATCCCGACGGCGCCTTTGAAGATCCAGGTGTTGATATGGACATGGTCACCGACCACGAGGCAGCTCACGGTCTGTTCCTGCCCTTGATGGCTTACCCGCTTTTTGAAAACGCCTGGCGGCATAAACACGGTTTCAGCGTACTTAAATATCGGGAGAAGATCGGTGAATTGTTTGCCCCCTTTACAGAAGTTGCTGCCAACAACCCGTTTGCTCAATTTCCGAGACAGCAGAGCGCTAGCGAGTTGGCAAGGATCAGTGACGATAATTATTTGATTTCCGAGCCTTACGCCAAGTGGCACGTGTCGCAAGATGCCGTGAACCAAAGCGCAGCGATTGTTATCGCCTCTGTGGGCAAAGCCCGCGAACTCGGGGTTCCACAATCGCGATGGGTTTATTTGAGATCGTATGCCGATTTAGATGACGTTCACTGCTCAAAGCGTATGGATCTCACGAACTCCTATGCGCAACGGTGCGCGATAAAACACGCCATGACGAGTTGCGATCTGCGCCACGAAGACATCGATCACCTGGATATTTATTCGTGTTTCCCGATTGCGGTGATCAGTGCTTGCGAGGCTTTGGGGATTGATCCTTTTGAAAACTCGAAACGACTCACGCTAACCGGTGGGTTACCGTTTTTCGGTGGTCCAGGTAACAACTACAGCATGCATGCCATCGCCGAGGTTGTAACCAATATCCGAAAAGCGCCGACCTCACGAGGCATGGTTATTGCCAATGGCGGCTACCTCACCAAGCATTCGGTCGGCATCTACGCCGGGGACATCGATGAGCCGTGGAAGCCGCTCGACTCGGCCGCGGCTAAGGCGCAGTTCCAACGCGCCAAACAGGTCCGCATAGCTACAAATCCGAATCCGCGAGGTCGGGTCGAGAGTTACGTGGGCTTGGTTAAACGCGGCGAGGTACAACAAGGTTTTGTGTTTGCGCGCCAGGCAGACGGCCAGCGCTTTATCGCTAAAGCGCGGGAGGATGATCATTCAACCTTAAACGCGCTGTTGGGCCCCGAGCCGATTGAGCGGGAGATCGAGGTGAGCCAGGGCGAACCCTCAAACATTTTTCATTTTGGCCGCTAACTTAAGTTCGAGGGGAAATAATTACGATGCAGTAATTGTCTGTTATCAAAAACGAATTTGAGACGCATTACCGGATTTTTGAGCGCGCAACGATGAATATCGTCGCGCGCAGCAGTTGCGCTCAGTAATAGAGGCATGGGCCTTCGTAAGGTCCCGGACGCGATGAAAACTGGCCCGCTAGCCGTTCTTCTTTTCTCCCTTTGCGCTTCCTTTCATGGCGAAGCCGCAACCATTTCCTATCGTCTTCTGGATCATCCCGGTGGTAGCCAAAGCGCTCCTGGAAGCGAATACGGATTGCGGCTTGATACGTTGATCAGCGACGGCCTTGGTCCGTTGTTCAGCGTACAGAACGGTGGCGCGCAGGTTCTATTGATTTGGGATCAGGATAACGACACCGCGACCATCACGGGCACCATTTATGACAACGCTAACAATACGCTGTGGAATGTCGTGCACCGGATGGTCAACGTTGTCACCGCCGGTGGTGGCTTCATCGCAGATGCCGGCACCATGAACCTGAGCGGCCCGAATAATCAAAATTATGAGTTTGTCGGCAAACAAGATGGCTCGGGTGTCGCCTTTGCCTTCCTCGATGACTCGCATCGCTGCTACGGCGCGAATGACTGCGGGCCTTTCGTGGGGCGCGGTTGGTTGAGCCGCGCAAGCGGGGCGACTCAGGGCATCAACGATTGGTTGGTGCAAGCCGTTCTCGTCCCCATCCCAGGCCCTTTGGTGTTGCTAAGCTCGGGGTTGTTGTTGCTCGCACTTCGACCATTGCGTAACAATCGCTCTAGCGCATCTCTCGTTCGAGCGTAACGCGGTCTAATTTGCCCACCGAAGTCTTCGGCAACCCGTCAACAAAGCGAACGGCGGCGGGTTGTTTATATTTTGTTAAGTGGAGCTTGCAGTGGTCGAGGATCGGTTCTTCACTCAGTGACGAATCTGCTTGTACTACCACCACCACTAACGGCAGTTCTCCTCGATACTCGTCTTCGATTCCAATCACGGCGCACTCTACAACGCCGTCCAAGCTTGCCACGACATCCTCAATCTCTCTTGGATAGACATTGAAGCCGGAGACGATGATAAGTTCTTTCTTACGCCCTCGGATAAA
Organism: Pseudomonadota bacterium; assembly: GCA_039030125.1. Taxonomy (GTDB): domain Bacteria; phylum Pseudomonadota; class Gammaproteobacteria; genus JBCCEV01. The sequence goes on from JBCCEV010000009.1 coordinate 40,815, forward strand.
AAGATATCCGTCGTCGTCCAATTCTCCAATGTCTCCTGTATAGAGCCAGCCCTCGCGAAGGGCGAGGCGCGTTTCCTCGCCGCGGTTCAAATAGCCGTCCATGATTTGTGGACCACGCAGCCGGATTTCTCCCTGCGTGTTTGGGAGTTGCACTTCTCGTCCTGTCTCGAGGTCTACGATTTCGATTTCGGTCAACGGCAGGGCGGGGCCAACCGATGCGAGTTTGCGAGGACCATTAAGGGGGTTGAACGAGACAACAGGCCCCGATTCCGATTGCCCGTAGCCTTCGATGACAGGCGTGCCGGTAGCCGTTTGCCATTGCTGTAGGAGCTCGGCGGAAAGGGCGGAAGCTCCGGAGTAGGTGATTTCAAGTGACGAAAAATCTGCACTCTCGAAACACGGGTGATTCATCAAACCAGCGAACAGCGTTGGGCTGCCCGCAAATACCGTAATGCGCTCCGTCGCAATCATTGTCAGCAAAGCGGCGGGGTCGAACTTCTCCATGATCACCAGCGTTCCGCGGCAGTTCACCATGTTGTGCAAACACATGTGTATAGCGTAAACATGAAATAGCGGCATCACGCATAAAAGGCGCTCGTGATCGAACTCGGCCGGGAGGTTGACGTTGCGTTGCGCCTGATTGATGGCGATAGCCCGATGCGAGAGCTGCACACCCTTAGAGCGACCGGTTGTGCCACCGGTGAATTGCAGAGCACCCAGATGTGCACCGCTAGGCATTTGGCGAGGATCAGGATGCCACGGGCCCTGCTGGGGGATCGTGGCTAGAAATTCGGGTCCGATGCTAAACGTGGTGGCGCCAACTGCAGCGGCCAAGGTTTGATCCCGTTGGGCATTGCGTGGTTCAAAAATGACGACTGCTGGAGAGCAGTCTTCCAACATAGGGCGCAATTCGCTGTCGGTATAAGCCGGATTCAGCGGCACCAGCACGGCGCCTGCGAGCTGGGTTGCGTACATCGCGATACAGGTCTCAATGCTATTGCCCATGATCACGGCGACGCAACGACCCTGGACCTCGAGCGCTCTGAGCTGGTTGGCGAAAGCAACAACCGATTGACCGTATTCGCGATAGGTCAATCGCCGCGTGCCGCATACCAGCGCCTCTCGCTCCGGTTTTTTTTCGACAGCGTCGAACAGTGCGTGAACGACAGTTTCGTGGTGTTCGATGGGCTCGCTGATCATGGCTTGGCGGACTGAGCTGCGGCAGGGCCTTAATGCCCGCTATGTTAACCTGAGCGCCTGACTTGAGGTATTTGCGCGAGGGGAAACCATTGCGGTTCAGCACAATGATTTGGCCTTTTTCTGGCACCACCTTGGCACCTGTTGTGGAGCTGGCGAAGTTTGCCGATGACAACGGATTTGAGTCGGTTTACATCGGTGATTCCCAGATGCTCTGGAACGACGCTTGGGTCGCGATGGGGATGTGTGCGGCGGGCACCTCGAAGGTTCGGCTGGGGCCCGGCGTCACTAATACCGTGACCCGGCATCCGGCGGTAACGGCAAACGCCATTATGTCCGTACACATGGCCAGCGGTGGCCGCGCGGTACTAGGAATTGGGGCGGGTGATTCAGCGGTGCGCACCGCCGGTTTATCGCCGGCAAAATTAGTCGGCATTCGCGCCGCGCTGACTTACATGCGAGCCCTCCTCAACGGTGAAGAAGTCGAACCGTTGGTGCAACTTGGCGAACGGCGGGAAGGCACCTGGGGGATGGTGGATAAAGTCCATCTGGAGGGGGCGCAACAGTGGGGCAGTGTGCCTTTTGAACTTGCTTGCATGGGGCCCCGCTCGGTAGAGCTGGCGGGTGAGCTTTGCGAAGGTGTGATCGTTGATGGTCATATGGGTGGTAATGCCGAAGGCGCGCAAGCGACCGTGGCGGCCGCGACCCGTGGCGCTGGCCGGGCCGGGCGCGATGTCGCCAAGACGCGCTTCATTGCGGCGATAGACGGTGCCATTGAGGACGAGCGGACCAGTGCGCTTGATCAAGTTCGGCAAACGGCGGCGCGAAATATCGCGCGCAAGCCTTATCTACCAGACTGTATCGGTGTCGAACACGCGGCGTCCGTGAAAGCCGTAAGCGAGGCCTATCAGTTCTACCAGCACCTTGATCTCACCGCGCAACATCGGGATCTGGTGCCCGATGAGGTGGCGATGAAGTGTTGTATCGCTGGCACTCCTGATGATTGCATCGCCAAGGCGAAAGAGCTTGAGGGTGCGGGGATCACGGATGTCGCGGTATTTGTGACGTCGCAAGATTTAGCGGCATCGCGCCGCAAACTGGAACGCTTTGCCAAAGAGGTGATGCCATTTGTTTAACGCCATGCAAACTTGGGCTGGTCGAAGTGCGCAACCCGGGTTGGCTTGTCGAGCACGCAAACCTCGCGGAATTGATAGATGATCGCGGCGGTCGGTGCGGCTATCCAATTATCGCCGACCGGCATTCTCAGTACCGGATGCTCCTCACCCTCGTCGTGATCGAGCATGGGGGAATCTTCGCGTAAGAATTCGCTTAGCGGAATCCGGTGAATCGAGGCGACTTCGTCGGGGTTCGGCGTTAAATCCGGATCGCAGCCAATCCAAAACACTACCGGCGTGATAACAAAGCCGGAGCGTGTCACGAAATCATCGAGCCGGCCGATGATATTCGAGCTATCACAAACCAGTCCGATTTCTTCATGCATTTCCCTGCGTGCCGTAGTTTCAGGTGTCTCTCCCTCATCGATGCGCCCGCCGGGTAATGCCCATTGACCGGCGTGACGTCGGAGCTTGAAAGACCGCTTGGTTAGGATTAACGCCGCGCTCGATTGGGGCTCGGTGTAGCTTTGCAGGCCATAGATGTCAGCACCCAAGCCTTCGTTGGTGATCGCCACGGCGACCGCGGCGCCACTTCCCTGGGCGTCATCGGCCCGCCGTTGCTCGAATTTCGCGAGTCGTTCGCCAACGAGGTTTTTAAACGCGTCGTCACAGATGGGCGGATTATTGGTTAATGCATTCATCGGTCGGCCAACAGTGCGGCAGGAACATTATCCAAAGCAACGCTGCCGCTAAGGATCCTGGATTTCAAAGCGTCGGCGTCGGGGGCGAACTGCTGCATAAAAAATACCCCTAGACCGCGGCGCAGCGGGTAATGCGGATCATTGGTCGGGCAGCGTGCCACCATCCGCACCCACATCCAAGCGCAGCCCATTAGCCCGACCAGTCTCAGATAGTCGTAAGCCGCGGCTTCGGCGCCGGCCTCATCCTCGCGGTTGTCGAGCAGATGTTCACTGCACTGACAAAACCGCGTGAAAATTTGACGCAATGTTTGCGTCAGTGCGAACAGCGTGTTCTCTTTCTCCCAGTTGGTGAGTTCGAACTCGACTTTCGCGCGGACCTGGCGGTAACGCTTGCCGTTATCGCGCAACAGCTTGGGTGCAAAGAAATGCTATGTAAAGATATCTTGTTATTTGGATAGAGAATGAATTTTTTTTATTTTGCAAAAAAAGTGGGGGCCCCCTGGTGGCGCGGGCCCTGCGGTATATGAACAAATTTCTTCCATTTATGGAAGAAATTTGTTCCTATACTGTGATATCCAACGTTGTATTCCGCAGCTTTTTACGCCATGGTTGCGATTCGTAGTAACTTTTTGAACTGTGATCTTGATATACCATGAAAAGCATTTACACAGTGAAACGTATTATAGTCCAAGGTAATTGCGATAGTTTCATCTAGAGGAATGGAGGTAAGTAAGCTGCATACATGGAAACTGTAGATCGTGAAATTGTTTTTTCTTAAACTCGTTAATTTCTTTGAAGAAGTTGACAGCATTTTTTAAGCAATTTTTAAGAAATCGTTATTAGCAAGTGGTGATAACACGCTGGCCAGCTCATAAGCAAGTTTGTAGTTGTAAGAGTTACTACCCAAGCGTAACA
>JBCCEV010000010.1:0-44627 GCA_039030125.1 Pseudomonadota bacterium
GCTTCTTCAATCCCCAGCTCTTAAACATGCGGGCATGGAGAAAATACTGGTTCACTGCCGTCAGCTCGTTCTTCAGAACTTCGTTGAGGTAGTCGATAACCTTCTTGTCGCCTTGCATGGCACTTGTTACCTCTTGTTGATGTTAATTGAGCGCGGCTGCTCTTGTGGCCTAAGTCACAATGGCGCGCCGCTGCAGTATTATAGTTGTCCAATTGCCGATCGGAGGCGTTGCTGATGGATATAGGAACGATTATCACTTTGATTATTGCTGTTGCCGTGATCGGTTACGGCGTTGCGATCTACAACGCCCTCGTCGCCATCAAGCACAACGTTTCCAAAGCTTGGTCGAACATTGATGTACTTCTTAAACAGCGCCATGACGAGCTGCCGAAGCTGGTGGAAGTCTGCAAACAATATATGGGATACGAGAAAGAAACCCTTGAGCGGGTGATCTCCGCCCGCAGCGCCGTCTTTGCTGCCCGCGAAGCGGGAGACGTTGGCAAACTCGGCGCCGCCGAAACATTACTACGACGAGGCTTAGGAAATTTGTTTGCCGTCGCCGAAGCCTACCCCGACCTTAAGGCCGACGAGAATTTCTCTCACCTGCAGCAACGCATAACTGCTTTAGAAAATAGCATCGCAGATCGCCGCGAGTTCTATAACGAAACGGTCAACATCAACAATGTCCGCATCGAACAATTTCCCGATCTGATTGTCGCGAAGTGGTTGAATTTTGGATCGCGCGAATTACTCGAGTTCTCGGAGGAGGAAAAAGCCGATGTCGATGTCAAAGCGCTGTTTAATTGAGGTTCGCATTTTCATTGAAAACTGAAAGTCAGAATTGCAATGATAGGGCAACTTTCGGCGACGATTGAAGGCGCCGCGGCGGCGGAGTTTTGGTTAACGATCGGGTTCATCGGTATCGTGGTCTTGGCCGCGGGCTGGGCCGCGATTTGGTGCTATCGAAGAAAACGCGCTATCGAAGATACGCCAACTGCACTTATTCGCTCGGCTCCTCAGGGCTATATCGAACTTCAGGGCAACGCCCAGTTAATGGAGGGGGAACCCATTTACGCGCGGCTTTCCAACCGGCTGTGCGTATGGTTCAGCTACCAAGTTGAGGAGAAACGTACCCGCTACGTCAACAATCAACGCCGCACCGAATGGGTTACGGTGGAGAAAGAAACCAGCGATGACCTGTTTTTCATCGTCGATCAAACAGGTCGCTGCGTCGTCGACCCGGAGGGCGCTTCGGTTACGCCCGGACACAAAGCGCGATGGTACGGCAACAACGCCGTACCGGGTGGCTTGAATCCGGCCGACACCACGATGTGGGGGCGAACCACCGGGCAGATAGGCGCGCGCTATCGATATTTAGAGAAGCGTATCGAACCCGGTGACCCCCTGTATGCAATCGGTAACTTCATGACTCGGGGAGAAACGGGTAATCGGGTTGAGCGAGCCACCGATATCCGCGAGCTGTTGCGCGAATGGAAGCAAGATCCTGCCAAGATGCGGGAATTTGACGCCGATCAAGATGGCCAGATTGACGTCCAAGAATGGGAGACAGCGCGGAAAGCCGCTGAGCAGCACGTTGATCAACGCAATCAAGCGGCCGAGCGGCCACCGCCCATCGACATGCTGTGCCGAACGCGCGATGCGCGACGTCCGTTTATCATAGCCGCCGGTACGGAAGCGGATATCATCCGTAAATACACCTGGAGCGCATACGCCTGCGTGGTCGTTTCCTTACCGGGGGCGATAGCCTTTCTATGGGCGATTGGCATTCGGCTCTCGCCCTAGCGAGAATTAGCGACCTGTTAGAGTCGCACTTGGACAATTTAGGAGCACTTTTCACGTGCAAGCTTCCGCTCAGCACACAATCAATTTGTTACCTCATTTCTCAACGCTAAACGTTGAACGGGTCCCAAGCCAACTGCACGAGCTGCTGGACAGCAATCAAGCAGAACTCGATGCTGTGTTGATGGCTGAAGGGGGACCTGAGTGGGACGAGCTGCTCAGTGTGCTAGAAAACAATAGTGACCGACTGGCGAGGTTTTGGTCACCCGTTCAGCACCTCCACCACGTCGCCGACAGCGAACAACTGCGCGCGGTTTACAGCGAATGTATCGAAACTATTTCCGCATATCACACCGAGCTCTCGCAAAATGAGGCACTATGCGCCGCTTTCAAAACAGTGCGGGCGGCCACGGAATTCGAAACGATTGATCACGTGTCAAAACGGGTCATCGATCTGGAACTGCGTGATTTTAAGCTTGGGGGTGTGGATCTGCCGCCGGAGGATAAAATCGAACTAAAAGAAATCCGCCGCACGCTGGCGCGTTTGGCCCAACAGTTTGAAGAGAATGTCCTGGACGCGACGCAAAAGTATCGCAAGCATCTGACCAGCGACTCGCGCTTGGCAGGACTGCCCGAATCTGCCCTGGCTCTCGCCCGGCAGACCGCACAGAATCAAGAACTCGAAGGTTATGTGCTGACGCTGGATTTCCCAAGTTACCTGCCCGCACTGACGTTTCTAGACGATCGAGAGCTTCGGCGCGAACTCTATGAAGCTTTTGTGACCCGTGCCTCTGCGGGCGGGCCATCTGGCGGTGAGTTCGACAATACCCAGATCATTGAAAGTATTCTTGAGCAACGGCAAGCGCTTGCGAGACTGCTTGGTTTCGAGAGTTACGCCGATTACTCCTTGGCGACCAAAATTGCCGAGTCGCCTGCTGCGGTTATTGAGTTCTTGCGCGAGCTAGCGATGCGATCCAAGCCCACGGCAAAGCGTGAATTCGATGAGCTCACAAGATTTGCGCGCGAAGAGCTTGGCCTTGAGAACATGGCGCCATGGGATGTCGCATGGTGTTCGGAACACTTGCGCGTGCAGCGCTACGCCGTTTCACAGGAAGATTTAAAACCTTACTTTCCGGTCGAGCGGGTGTTGGCGGGTCTGTTCGAACTCGTCAAAAGGCTTTTTGGCTTATCCATAAAGCGCTGTGAGGGGATCGATGTTTGGGACGGCGCGGTCGAGTTCTTCGAAGTAGATGACCAATATGGCGAAACCCGTGGATTCTTCTACTTGGATTTGTATGCGCGCACAGGTAAGCGGGGCGGTGCCTGGATGGATGAGTGCATCTGCCGCTGGCAAGGCAGCGACCAAATACAGGTCCCTGTTGCTTACCTTACTTGTAACTTCACGCCGCCGGTCGCAGAAAAGCCGAACCTGCTAACTCACGAAGAGGTCCAAACTCTATTTCATGAATTTGGCCATGGCTTGCATCACATTTTGACCAAGATCAATCGGATCGCGGTGGCCGGAATCAACGGCGTAGCGTGGGACGCGGTCGAACTACCGAGCCAGCTCATGGAAAACTGGTGTTGGGAACGCGAAGCTTTGGATTTATTCAGCGGCCATTTCGCGACCGGCGAACCGATCCCCGAAGCGCTGTTCGAGAAAATGCTAGCGGCCAAGAACTTCCATTGTGCGATGCAGATGGTCAGGCAGTTGGAGTTTGCTTTGTTCGATTTGCGGATTCATCACGAGGCCGAAACCGCAACAGCCGTCCAGGAAGTCCTCGACGAGGTGAGATCGGAGGTCGCTGTTGTTATTCCGCCGCAGTACAACAAGTTTCAAAACAGTTTTTCGCATATTTTCGCTGGCGGCTACGCCGCCGGTTATTACAGTTACAAGTGGGCCGAAGTGATGTCCGCTGATGCTTTTTCGATGTTCGAGGAAAAGGGCGTATTAGATCGCGGCGCCGGCGAGGGATTCATGACGCACGTCCTTGAGAAGGGTGGCAGCGAGGACGCGATGGCCCTGTTTGAAGCTTTTCGGGGGCGCCGACCGCAAGTCGACGCCTTGCTACGCCATAGCGGACTTTCCCGGTGAAGATCTCAAATTGCTTGATCTGCGCTTTGGTCCTTGCCAATGTTCCCTTAGCAATCGCGGATACCGCCTACATTGTCGATGAACTACTCGTCGGCATTCATCAGGAGCAGAATCTCGACAGCGCAATTATCAAAGTGGTGACGACTGGGACCAAGCTCGAAGTCTCCGAGCGCGATGGTGAGTTGGCCAAGGTTATCGATGAGACCGGTGCCGAAGGCTGGGTGGACGCCGCCTATCTGACCAGTGAGTTGCCGGCCCGAGTCCGCGTCGATGAATTAAAAGCGCAAGTGGTCGCGCTGGAAAAAGCATTACAGCAGCAACCGGACGGTGATGCGCAAACAAAACTCAAAAACGAAATGGATACGCTTGAGCGGGAGAACACCGAACTCAAAACAAAACTCTCGGCGGAACGCGTGACCATTGGCAAACTTAATGCCGAACTCGGTGCGGCGCGTGCGCAAAACGCTAATAGCAACAGCGAGAGTGGTGGCTTAGCCCCGCTTATCGAAGAACGCGATGCGCTCCGTCGCGAGCTTAATGAGAGCCAACAGACGCTCGCGCAACTCCATCGTCAGGCCGGTGGGGAAGCGTTGCCGGCGATCACCGGAGCAGCGCCACCGTCCAATCGTATTTTCTATTCAGTCGCCGCGGCCACCGCGCTCCTCGGCTTTGGGTTGGGCGCCTGGCTGATTGATTACCTGGCACGCCGCCGCCACGGCGGGGTTCGTCTTTAACGACCGGCCCACCATGCGTTTGGTCACTTGGAACGTCAACTCTTTGCGTGCGCGTTTCGCCCACCTGAGCCGTATCACCGATGAATACACGCCGGATCTGATCGCGCTGCAAGAAACCAAGGTCCGTGATGAGGAATTCCCGGCTGATGATGTCCGGGGGCTTGGTTACGACGTCACTTTCAGCGGCCAAAAATCTTACAACGGCGTTGCTGTATTGACCCGCTCTCCGGTTTCGACCTTCGCAACGGCCCTGCCAGGATTTGAGACGGAGGAAAAGCGGGTGTTGGGCGTTGAAACCGAGGAGTTTCGGTTACTCAATCTCTACGTGCCTAATGGTTCGAGCGTTGGCAGCGAAAAATACGAATTCAAGATGGCGTGGTTAAACCGCCTCGTTGCCTGGATTGGCGAATTAAGTACCGCGGCGAAACCGCTCATCGTGGTGGGCGATTTCAATATCGCGCCGGCCGATATCGACGTTCACGATCCCGACGCGTGGCACGAGAAAATTTTATGCTCGAGCGCCGAGCGCAAGCATCTTGAGCAGCTTTTGGCCCTGGGTTTTGACGATCTGTATCGCGTGCTAAACCCCGATGAACCCGGCTTTTCGTGGTGGGATTATCGGGCCGGGGGGTTTCGCCGCAACCACGGGCTGCGCATCGACCTGATCCTCACGGCCAGCACGATAACGACGCAAATGCAAACCTGCGAAGTGCTCGCTGAGCCCAGAACTTGGGAAAAACCCAGCGATCACGCACCAGTTTGCGCGACACTCGGGTGAGCAGTTCGGTGCTTTAAGATGCCCGGCTCTTGCAAACCGCGAAGCCTCGTCCTAGGATCGCGCCCCGCTCAAGACACTCTCCAGACGGAGCGAGCCTAAATGAAGCCAGAAATCCATCCTCAATATACGCCGGTGACAGTCGCCTGCAGCTGTGGAAATACGTTCGAAACTCACTCGACGCTGGCCGATGACACACTGACGCTGGATGTTTGCTCAGCCTGCCACCCGTTTTACACCGGTCAACAAAAAATCGTTGATACCGCCGGGCGCGTCGATAAGTTCAAGCGCAAATACGGCTAAGCACTTCTTTTAGCATTCTTTTTTGATACCCGCTGAAATTCGGCAGCGGGGCGGGAAACTATTTCTGATTCCCCGGGTCATATCCTTAGCGCTCGTCACACCTCCCAGACGAGCCGGCCCGACTCCCCATCGGGCGAAGTGGCCCCGGTTTCTTTAAATCCCCCTAAGCTTGGAGCCGGGGCCCCCTTTTCCTCTCGACTATTCGCTGACGGCCAACCACCCGCCCATGACCTCGTAAACCGCATCGAGGCCTCTTTTAGTGCGCGCTGAGCACAGCATCACGCTTACTTCGCCAGGAAGCTTGGCGACCGTTGCGCGCCGGTTTTTTAGCATCGCTTGTGCCTTCGACTGGGTAAGCTTATCGGCTTTGTTAAGCAACATGGCCAGCGGAATTTCCAGCTCCGCGCACCAGTGCACCATCATCGCTTCGACTTCTTTCAGTTCGTGCCTGGCATCGCAGACCATCACTACACCGGCCAAGGCGGCGCGAACTTCAAAATAACGCCCTAAAACCCGATCCCATTGCGCCCGTTTAGTTTTGGACACCTTTGCGTACCCAAACCCCGGTAAATCGACCAAACGACGCATTTGATCAAGCTGGAAGACAACAAGTTGTTGGGTGCGGCCTGGTGTGTTGCTGGTTCGTGCCAAACCGCGCTGCTGGTATAGCGCATTTAAGACGCTCGACTTTCCTGAATTAGACCGGCCCACTAAAGCGACTTCATAGCCCTCGTCCGCCGGTAAATCTCTAAGATTGGGCGTCGAGAGTAAGAAGCTTGCTCGCTGTAACAATTTCGCGGACATTTTCGAACCGGGACTGCGAGCGTGTTCAGGTTTTTTGATTTCGTCCGAAAGCATTTGCTGAACGTATATAATCCGGCCCCATCAGAACGCTACGAGATTCTCCAATATGGTACGTCAGGCTACCCTCGTCTGCTTAGCATTATCTGCCCTGATGCTAAGTAGCCCGTTAACCGCAGGCGACCCGCCTGCCAAAGCAGCAGCTTGCGCCGCTTGTCACGGAGCTGATGGCAATAGTGTCAATCCAGTGTGGCCAAGCCTGGCCGGTCAGCACGCCAGCTATGTGGTGCAACAGTTGAAAGCTTTCAAATCGGAAAAGAGAAAAAACGCCAACATGTATCCTCAGGCGGTGGGGCTGAGCGAAGCCGATATGCACGAAATCGGTGCTTATTATGAAAGCCTGCCCACCAAGGTCGGTGCCATCAGCGAAGAACAGGCGGCAATTGGCGCAAAAATCTATCGCGGCGGTGACGCGCAGCGCGGAATTCCCGCCTGTATGGCCTGCCACGGGCCGAATGGCGCGGGCAACCGGGCGGCGAAATACCCCGCATTGAGAGGCCAACATCCGGAATACACGGTTTTGCAATTGCAGGCCTACCGGGATGGCTCGCGGATGACCGATCCGCAGGCGATGATGCGCAGCATCGCGCAGAGAATGTCGGACGAAGATATGGCCGCGGTTGCAGCCTACGTCTCCGCATTGTATTAAGGAGCTTCCCTGAACCTTTGGGCGGGACGCGTACCTAATTAGCTTAGCGTTTGAGTCTACAGGACACTCACCTATGAGTTCGGCATGGAAATCCCTCTCCTTTTCGCTGCTGCTTGCGGCGCTGTTTAGCGGCCCGGCCACAGCTCAGGAATTTAAGGTTGGAACCCATTACGACATCCTCCCGGCGGCGAAGGAAACGTCCGATCCCACCAAAATTGAGGTGGTTGAGCTGTTCTGGTATGGCTGTCCCCATTGCTTCAGTTTCGAGCCGTTCGTAGAAAAATGGTTAGCGAACAAAGCCGACGACGTGGTTTTTATTCGGATCCCAGCGGTGTTCTCGAAAACCTGGGCGCTGCACGCGAAAGCCTTCTACGCGGCCGAACAAATGGGGATCCTCGAGGCATTTCATAGCGCGCTGTTTAGCGCCTTGCACCGGGAGAAGCAGCAGCTTTTCACACAACGCGCATTGGTGGATTTTGTCGCGGCTAAAGGTTGGGATGCACAAGGTTTCGAAGCGGCCTTCACGTCGTTCAGCGTCGACGGTAAATTTCGCCAGGCGCAGGCCGCAACCCGCGATTATGGAATCCGAGGCGTCCCGTCGGTCATTATCAATGGCAAATACGTGACCAGCGCCAGTAAGGTCAGCGATTACGATTTAATGTTAAAGCTCATCGACCATCTAGCCGATATCGAACGTAATCAATAACGTTTGGCCGCCAAGTGCGGCCTCAAAGCGGCGATGCGAATACCCATAGGGCGCTGAGCTATGCAAGCAGAACCGGCAGAAAGGCGCGAGAGAAAAAATCGCACGGAACGCGGCCTTCTTAAACTTCTGATCGCATTCAGTGGGCGCTCCCCAGCGCTTGATAAAAAACTCAAAGAAGTCGCGGTATTACTGCGCTCAGGCAAATCAGACGCCGGTTTCTACGACCGCCTGGAAGATTGCATCGATGACGCCGCACGCGAACTCCGCTCTGAGCCCGGGGGCACTAATGCGGTTCCCGCCGTAGCCCTTCTTGACGCGCTCGACAGAGACTTAAGCGTTAGCGATCTTGCGCACCAAACCGCGGCCAGACTTCGTGCGACCCTCGCGGCGCGAGCAAACGTTTCAAACTGGCTGGAAGAGGCGAAGCAACTTGGGGCGCAGATCCGTAAAGACATCGAGTCGGGAGACGGCGAACCTGCAGCTCTGGACGCGACCAAGCATCACTTGCGCTCCGTTATCGATCAAATGCCGATTGATACCGGCGCCAAACAGTCGATCAACGCTGCGGTTTCTAGGGCCAATGATCTTGACGCGTTAGACGACCCCATTAGTGTCGCCATCGCCAAGCTGCACGAGGCCAAGGATCGCGGCGATCAGGAATATCAAAATCTAGTTCGCTTTGTTGGCAATACCCGCTCCCGGCTGCAACAAATTGAGACAATCATGAACCGCTCCGGCGAAGTTCACGCAGCCACCAGTGCCGATGTTACGCAGCTCAGCGAAACGGTCACACTGCATATCTCCGAGCTACGCGAGTCTGTTAGCGATGCAGATGATATTGAATCGATCAAGAACGACCTCAATCACTCCTTAGACCGGATTGATCAAGGAATCAATGAATTCTCGGTCGCTCAACACTCAAGACAAAGCGAAGCCGCATCGACTATCGAGTCGATGGTGAATAAGTTGCGCTCACTTGAGAATGTCGCGGAGACGCTGCGCGATGACCTCGAACAAAAACGCCAACTGAGCCTGGTCGACCCACTAACCCGGGTTTTCAACCGCCGCGGCTATGACGAAATGGTCCGCAAGCATTATGCGCGCTGGCAAAGACACGGCGGTACCTTGTCCTTGGCGCTTATTGACCTAGACCACTTTAAACTGGTGAACGACAACTACGGTCACACGGCAGGTGACCGTGTGCTGAAGACGGTGGCGGAGAAAATCCGCGACGGTATCCGCACGAGCGATGTCTTAGCCCGCTATGGCGGCGAGGAATTCGTGCTATTGCTTCCCGAAACCGCCGCGGCAGAAGCGGTTACGCTGGTAGACAAGCTCCGGGAAAACGTCCAATCGTGTACCTTCAAGCATAAAGATACCCCGGTTGAAATCACCTTCTCTGCCGGCATCGCCGCCTTTGGCCCGCAGAGCGATATCGAAAGCGTTTTCGAGCGTGCCGATCGCGCAATGTATGAAGCAAAACAAAGCGGCCGTAACCAAGTCGTTGTTGGCGATTTCGACAGCGAAACGGCGGTGTAACTCGCACACCATCGCGCCCCTGTTGTTGCGCTCGCTTTTTTTCCCGATCTGCCAATTCCGCTATAATAAGCGCGCCTGCTCCTTCAGGCGTGCCTACCCGCAATGAGAAGACAATTATGAACGATATCGAAGACGCTGCTTTTGTGCGCACATTTTCAATAGTACTGGGCGGCCTTGTGGTAATTGGTGTCCTTGCGTTCGTCATTGCCAAAATAGTTAGCGCCGGATTCCTAGAAACACAGAACTACGATGAGGCTAAATCAGAGCGAATTCAGCAGGTGGGTCAAGTAAACATTGGAGATGTCGCTGTTGTTGTCGGCGGCGGCGATGACGTCGTGGGCGCTGCCTCGGACGCCACGGCCGATGCCGATCTCCCACCCGGGGCACGGGTTTACGGCGCGCTGTGTTTTTCCTGTCACGATCAAGGGATCGCTGGCGCGCCAAAGATTGGCGATCTGACCGCTTGGGCGGGACGCACTGATAAGGGGCGTGAAGCCCTAGTCGCTAACGCGATCAATGGTTATCAGGGTGAGCTCGGCATCATGCCGGCCAGGGGCGGCAATCCAAAGCTAACGGATGACGAAGTCTCGGCCGCCGTCGATTTCATGTTGGAGAAGCTCTCAGGCGACGCGCCTTCTGCCAGCGCCCCTATCGCGAAAGAACCGGTCGCCTCCGAACCGGTCGCCTCCGAACCAGCCGCCGACGAAATTGCCGCAGCGCCTGAACCCATCGCCCAAGCATCAAATTCCGAGGCCGGCAAAAATGTCTACGATATGGCCTGTACCATCTGTCACGCCCACGGCGTCGCGGGCGCACCGAAGTTTGGCGATGCAGGCGCATGGTCACCCCGCATCGCGCAAGGGATAGATACCCTTTATCAACATTCTCTAAAGGGTTTCATGGGATCCAATGGCATGATGCCGCCTAAAGGTGGTCGCCCCGATCTTTCAGACGACGACGTGCGAGCCGCTGTCGACTACATGACGGCCAGCGTCCAGTAAGCTCTTGCGCCCGCATCAATCGATGCGGTGGTCAGCCCCACTTAAACCGTTTCTAAACCCGCGTAGGCAAGTACCAACCATTTCATTCCTTCGGCTTCGAAATTAACCTGCACACGTAGATTTTCGCCGTGTCCCTCGAAGCGCAGAATCACGCCCTCACCAAAGATGTTGTGGCAGACCCGTTGCCCTAGTTCGAGGTCAGATTCGTCCGACGATGATTCCTGGCCCAGAGCATAAGGTTGCGCGCCGCTCCCGGTCACCCGAACTTCGACAACATTTTCTTTCGGTAACTCGCGCAGGAACCTGGAGGGTTGCGGGTAGTGCTCGGCGCCGTGTAGGCGACGCGACTCAGCGTGGGAAATGGTTAGCTGCTGCTTAGCGCGGGTGATGCCCACGTAGCAAAGCCGCCGTTCTTCTTCGAGTTGATCAGGATCATTCGACGAGCGCTGATGTGGAAATAGGCCTTCTTCTAGACCAATGATGAACACGCGCGGAAATTCGAGACCCTTCGCAGAGTGCAGCGTCATCAATTGAACCGAGTCTTCGTATTCTTGCGCTTGACCTTCACCAGCTTCGAGCGCCGCGTTAGTCAAAAACGCTGCCAATCGCGGTAACTCGTCGTCGAGCTCCACGGTTTCGAAATCGCGCGCAGCACTTACCAGTTCCTTGAGATTTTCAATGCGGTCAAGACCTCTTTCTCCTTTCTCCTTCGCGTAATGCTCGGTCAGGCTACTCTGCTCGATCACAGATTCCAGCAACTCAGGAAGCGGGGCATCCTCGACACCCAAACTCATACGATCGATGAGATCCATAAAACGCTGCAGTGCTCCAAGCGCCCGCGATGAAAGTTCTTTGTGATCAACAATTCGCCGCGCTGCTTCCCACAGGGTCAGTTGTTCCAATCGTGCTGTCGCGCGCACTGCATCAATACTGCGCTGACCGATCCCGCGGGTGGGAACATTAACGATCCGCTCGAACGCCGAATCGTCACCACGATAGGCTGCCAAGCGCAGATAGGCTAACGCATCTTTCACTTCAGCGCGTTCATAGAACCTGAAACCACCATGGACTCGATACGGTAGTTGTTGCTGGCGCAAGGCGTCTTCCAGCACCCGCGACTGCGCACTCACTCGATAGAGAATAGCGACCTCTGCCAAGTTCCCGCCCTGCTGATGCCAGTCGAGCACCCGGTCAACGCAGAAGCGTGCCTCGTCAAGGTCGTTATAAGCGGCATAAATAGAAACTGGGTCCCCGCGTTCGCCATCGGTCCACAGCTCCTTGCCAAGGCGCGACGGATTGTGAGCGATCAAAGCGTTGGCGCAGGCCAAAATATTGCTGGTTGACCGATAGTTCTGTTCCAAGCGAATAAGTTCGCTGTCGGCGTAATCGTTCTGGAAGTGCTGCATGTTAGCTACAGTTGCGCCGCGCCAACTGTAGATTGACTGATCATCGTCGCCAACCAAAAAGAAGTTACCTTGCGCGCCCACCAGGTTTCGCAGCCATGCGTATTGAATTGCGTTGGTGTCTTGAAATTCATCGACCAGCACATGAAGAAAGCGATTTTGATAGTGAGCGAGAATGCCGGGGTGTTCGAGCCACAGTTCGTGCGCACTAAGCAAGAGTTCTGCAAAATCGACCAGCCCAGCGCGCGAGCATGCGTCCTCATAGGCTTTATAGATCTCGGTGAGAGTCGTCATTGAAGCATCGCCACCAGGATCGATATGCCTCGCGCGCAAACCCTCGTCCTTGCGCGCGTTGATGAACCACTGTGCGTGTTTCGCAGGCCACTCGCTATCGTCCAAATTAAGCCCGCGTATCACCCGTCTGAGCAATCGCAGCTGATCTTCAGAATCGATGATCTGAAAGTTCTGGGGTAGCCCCGCCTCGCGCCAGTGTGCACGTAATAAACGATGCGCGATGTTGTGAAACGTCCCCACCCACATGCCGCTCACCGGATGCTCAAGAAGCGACTCTATGCGGGCCCGCATCTCATGGGCGGCTTTATTGGTAAAAGTAACGGCTAAAACACCGTGGGGAGAGGCTAAGCCGGTCGCTATGCACCACGCTATTCGATGCACCAAAACACGTGTTTTACCGCTTCCGGCGCCGGCCAGAACCAATAATTGCGAGGCAGATGAGGACACCGCCGTGCGTTGCGCATCGTTGAGAGGAGAAACAATCCGATCGTGCATCGTGCGCCGTATTTTAACTTGGCCGGAGTCGAGGTTCACGGACGGACACTGCTGGGCCCTGGTGGTTTACAATCTGCACAAAGTCAAACACACCCTATGACCGTCGCCTACGAAGATCCTGATCACGCCAAACAACTCGTTGTTGATGCAGTTGGCCGGGCGCTCGGGGTGGGCGCCTCGCAAGCGGAGGCGAATTTGGGCAGCGGCGAGGGGCTGTCCGTAACGGTCCGCGACGGCTCGACCGATTTGCTGGAGTACCAGCGCGACAAAAGTCTCGCAATCACGGTTTACTTGGGACAATCGAAAGGCTCGGCCACCACGTCCGATTTATCTGCCGCGGCGCTCGATGAAACCGTCGACGCGGCCCATCGGATTGCGAAACTCGCCGAGCCCGATCCGTATGCCGGTTTAGCCGAGGAAGCATCGCTGGCTGGCGAGGTACTCGATCTCGAACTCGATCACCCCTGGGCGATCACGGGCGAGGAAGCCGTCGAGCTGGCCACACGTTGCGAAAATGCCGCGCGCGATTTGGACGGCATCAAACAAGGCGACGGCACCAGTGTTAACCACTACCGGGGAACACATGCGTACGCAAACTCTAATGGCTTCGCGGGGGCTTATCGCGGCACCCAACATTCTCTTGCCTGCTTGATGATTGCTGAGTCGACCAACGGCATGCAGAAGGGTTACTGGTACACAAGTGCCAGGAAACCCGGCGATCTCGAGGTCGCCGAGGAAGTTGGGCGCACCGCGGCGGAACGGACAATCGCCCGGCTCGATGCGGTAAAACTAAAAACTGGCAAGCTGCCGGTGCTCTACGAAGCGCCGGTGGCGCGCAGTTTAGTCGGTCACCTTGTCAGTGCCATCTCGGGAGGTGCCCAGTACCGCAAGGCCAGCTTTTTGCTCGACGCACTGGGGGAGAAAGTTTTTCCCGCCAGCTTTGATCTCATTGAACAACCGCACCTCCCTGCGGCTCTCGGCAGCGCGCCATTTGATAATGACGGCGTCGCAACGAGAAACAAGACAGTTATCGACCAAGGCATGCTGTCAACCTATCTGCTGGGTGTCTACGCCGCGCGGCGTCTAAATCGCGAAACGACTGGCAATGCCGGCGGGCCACGAAATCTGATCGTGGCGCCGGGCCGCTACCACAGTCAGGATTTGATTCAGCAACTCAATGAAGGCCTATTGGTAACCGATCTTATGGGCTTTGGAGTCAACGGCGTCACCGGCGATTATTCACGGGGCGTTAGCGGTTTTTATATAGAGAACGGCGAGATTCAGTATCCGGTTGAGGAAATCACGATCGCTGGCAATCTCAAGGAAATGTTTCTAAATATCGAAGCAGTCAGCTCCGATATTGATGTCCGCGGTAACGTTCACACCGGTGCGATACTGATTGGAGAAATGGCTATCGCTGGCGAGTGACGCGCGATCCTAGAGCTTATTCCAGGCGTCCAGGGCCGCGACTTTATAAGTCTCTGCGAGCGTTGGGTAATTAAATACGGCGTCAACGAAAAAATCGAGGCTGCCATTGTGTGCAAGCACCGCTTGCCCAATGTGAACCAGCTCAGTTGCCCCTTCGCCAACGATGTGCACGCCTAATACTCGTCGATCGTGTAAATGAACCAAGAGTTTTAAAAGTCCCTCTCTCAAGCCCAAGATCTGTCCTCGGGAAGTCTCTCGGAAGCGGGCGGTCCCGGTCTCGTAGGGAATGTTAGCCGCGCGCAGCTCCTCTTCGGTTTGGCCAACCACGCTCATTTCCGGAACCGCATAGATGCCAAACGGGAAGACCTTACCGACCGCCATGGTCGTGTTGTGCCCGAACGCGCGGGCGGAAGCGTAGCGCCCTTGTTCCATCGAAGTTGAGGCCAGTGCTGGAAACCCAACCACATCTCCTACTGCGAAAATGTGCGGAATGACGGTGCGAAATTCCTCGTCTACTTTTAATCGCCCGCGCGAATCCGCCTCAAGGCCGGCGTTCTCGAGCTTTAGATCAGCGGTGTTGCCCTGACGCCCGGCGGCAAAGAGCGCCATATTGGCGCGCACGCGTTTTCCGCTTTCCAAGTGCACAATGAGATTCTGTTCATCAACTGTTTCGACTGACTTAACCGTCTCGCCGAGCCTCAGTTTAACCCCGCGATCACGCAGATGGTGGCTAAACTCATCGACGATTTCGCGATCGAGGAAATCTAAAATATCATCGCGACCATCGACGATGGTGACGTCTATATCGAGTGCGGAAAGGATCGACGCGTATTCCACGCCGATAACGCC
Organism: Pseudomonadota bacterium; assembly: GCA_039030125.1. Taxonomy (GTDB): domain Bacteria; phylum Pseudomonadota; class Gammaproteobacteria; genus JBCCEV01. The sequence goes on from JBCCEV010000010.1 coordinate 14,933, forward strand.
TGCACCGACCACCACCAACGTGCGCGGTAGATCGGTTATTGCCAAAATGCTGTCGCTATCAACAACATTCGGCGCGTCAAAGGACACGTTCGGCGGATGCGCTGGACTAGACCCCGTCGCGACGATGATGTTGTCGCCTTCGATCTGTCGTTGCTCGCCTTCATCAAGATCAACAATCAGGGTGTTCGCGTTTTCAAAACTCGCACTTCCAGCCAACGTCTCGACGAAGTTGCGGTGCAGCTTGTGCATCAAGACTTCCACTTCATGACGGATGGTGATGTCTAAACGCTGCATGAGATCCGCCGCTGTGATCCGTTGCTTGACGCGATAGCTGCGACCGTAAAACCCGCGCTGACGCCAACCCGAGAGATAGAGCACTGCCTCGCGCAGCGTTTTGCTTGGGATCGTTCCGGTATGTACGCAGGCACCACCGATCTGGAAGGACTGCTCCACCAGAGCCACCTTTTTCCCAAGTTTTGCGGCTTGGATTGCCGCCCGCTGGCCAGCGGGACCGCTACCAATAACGATCAAGTCGAAATGACTGGACGATTTATTAACCATTAAGCGTCTCTCGCTGGCCAGGGCAGGAGTTCAATTTATCGGTAGAACTTCCGATACCCAAAGGGTGGCTCGATTAATTGTTAGTGTGAGTTAGTCGTAGTTTACGCACATTTGCTCACCCAAGGCGATGTCACCGGTTTCGCGAACATGCTAAGTTCGCGGGCGATAAGAGCGGAACTTTGTGCCGATGGATTCAACGAACGTCACACCTTTATCTAAAGACCCCAACCAACGATTCGCCCAAACGATTGAGCGCGTCATTGACCGCGGCGGTTCCATTATCGTTGGAAAGAATCACGAACTTAAGCTGGCTTTCACTTGCCTCATTGCCCGCGGACATTTACTCATTGAAGATTTGCCTGGTGTCGGTAAAACCACCCTCGCACAGGTGCTGGCCAAACTTTTTGATCTCGACTTCAATCGCGTCCAATTCACCTCCGATATGCTGCCAGCCGACATTCTGGGGGTGGAAATCTACAACCGAGATACCGGTAGCTTTAGCTTTCATCCAGGGCCGGTGTTCGCCAATGTGGTGCTCGCCGATGAAGTCAATCGTGCAACGCCGCGCTCGCAAAGCGCTTTGTTGGAGGCCATGGAAGAGCGGCAGGTCACCATCGACAATACGACGCACCGGTTACCCGAGCCGTTTTTTGTAATCGCCACGCAAAATCCGACCGAACAAGTGGGCACCTTCCCACTCCCCGAGTCTCAGCTTGACCGCTTCTTAATGCGGATCTCCTTGGGCTATCCCGGCCGTGAGGCGGAGCGCGATCTGTTGCAAGGCGTCGATCGGCGAAAGTTACTAGGCGAATTACAACCCGTTGTTGACCGCACGACCCTGCTGGCCTTGCAAGCTGAGGTCGATAACGTTCACGCTAGCGACGCGCTCGTTGCCTACGTTCAGGATCTCATTGACCGCACGCGCCAATCAGGTGATTTCGTGACCGGCCTCTCACCACGCTCAGGATTGGCGCTGGTGCGCGCCGCGAAAGCTTGGGCCCTGATCGATGGGCGCCGACATGTGCTCCCTGATGATGTCCAAGAAATTCTGCCTAGCGTGGCCGCTCATCGCCTGCTGCCGAGCGACCAAAAACACGCAAGCGATCCCTATTTCTTACGGGACACGCTGATCCGCGCCGTACCCATACCTTGAGCGCGAATACCGCCGAGGTCGAATCACGGCAGTACCTTCCCCTCGACCGACGTCGCGTCTACATATTTCCCAACCGGCATGGCTTCACCCTTGGCCTGATGCTGGTGATTATGCTGCTCGGTTCGATTAACTACGATAACGCTCTGGGCTATCTGCTGACCTTTTTGGTGGCCGGTTTGTTTTTCGTCGGTATGCTCCACACCTTTCGCAATCTCGCCGGTATCCGCTATCGACATGCGCGAGCGAAAGCGGTGTTCGCAGGCGAGAGTGCCGTCTTTCTCGTGACCTGCGAAAACACTTCGGGGTTCCATAAGTTCGCGCTCGAGATCGGAAGTTGGCCGCGGGGCCTGAGTCGCCGCGAAAAGCGTCATGCCGAACGATTCGAGTTCGAAATTGAAGCCCATGGGCGAGCCACCGCCCCGGTCCCAATCTTCGCACCCCGACGTGGCTATCTGGAACTCGGCCGCCTTCGGATCATGACGAGCTTTCCGCTCGGGATCTTGCGATCGTGGGCATATTTTCAGACCCATGAAGCGGTAGTCGTTTATCCGAAGCCTCACGGCAACCTGGCGCTTCCTTACGCCGACGACGCGAACGACGGTTACGCCGAAACAAATCGTCCTGGTTACGAAGATTTTTCGAATTTGCGAGAGTATCGTGGGGGTGATCCAATCCGTGCAATCGCCTGGAAAACGGCCGCGCGCGAACAACCCTTAATGGTCAAACGCTTCAGCGAAAGGGCGGAGAGGGAAGTGCGCTTGGACTGGCAGACGACCGAGAGCCGCGGCGGGATCGAAGCGCGGTTATCGCAACTATGCAAATGGGTTTTGGAAGCGGAGCAGGGGCAATTCAATTACGCCCTGAATCTACCCGGTAACAGCATCCCGTTTGGTCGCGGTGAAGCGCACCGCGACCAATGCTTGATGGCATTAGCGCTATACAACGAATAATGAAGCACGAAGAAATAAGAACGGTTCATGTCGCCTGGCTGATCGTGACGCTGGTGCTCGCGCTGCTACCGCACATTGATCGCTTTCCCCTGGCGTTATCGTTCGGCTTCGTAGCGTTGACGCTATGGCGCCTGCTCGGCGCAATGAAGCGCGCGCCGCTGCCTGGCCCCGATCACAAAATTCTGTGGGGTATAAAACAGTTCATCGCGGTTTTCGCTTTCGTCGCGATCTACATCGCCTATCGCGGTCAGCTAGGGCGCGATGCCGGGGTCGAGTTACTGGCCGCGCTACTGGCGTTGAAAATCCTTGAAATGCGAGGCGAGCGCGATTATTACATCGTCGCTTTCCTGTGTTACTTCCTGTTGGTAACTAACTTCTTCTATTCGCAAACCATCAAGACTGCTGCTTTTATGCTGGCAGTCGTGATTCTCATAACAACAGTCTTGGTGCAGTTCACCGCGCGCCACAGCAGCATGCCCACGCGCACCCATTTTTTTAAAGCGGGGCAGCTAACCGCGCAAGCCGTACCGCTGATGGTAATAGCGTTTCTGCTTTTCCCACGGATCCCTGGGCCCTTGTGGGGCATACCTCAGGACGCTTTCTCCGGCGTCTCCGGCCTTAGCGAGGAGCTGAGCTTAGGGTCGATCGTGCGTTTGACGTTGATCGATGAGGTTGCGTTTCGCGCTGAGTTCCACGGCGATGAACCGCGAGCTCGCGAGCTTTATTGGCGCGGGCCAGTGTTAACACATACCGACGGGCGCACCTGGCGAAAATCGCCGGACGTTCGCGAGAACCCGCCGCCGGCTAAGGTCGCTGGTCGTCCCTACTCTTACACCGTCATGCTCGAACCGCACAAAACCCGTTGGCTGTTTGGGCTGGACATCATCAGCAACGCCAACGGCCAAGGCCGGATCACCTCCGACTACCAGCTCATGTCCCGACGACCGGTGCAAAAACGCGCCAGCTATACGATCGTTTCACATACAGATTTTGTCATTGATCACTTAACGGAATCGCAACGACAAGAAAACCTGATGATTCCTGTGCGATCGCACCCCCGAGCAAAAGCACTCTCGGAAACGTGGCGGAAAAAATTCAGCAGCGACCGCGACATTATCACCGCGGCACTGAACATGTATCGCGGCGAGAATTTCATTTACTCCTTGACGCCGCCGCCGCTGCTTGGTGACACCATCGATGCTTTTTTGTTTGATACACAACAAGGATTCTGCGAACACTTCGCGGCGAGTTTCGTCGTTTTGATGCGCGCGGCGGGGATCCCTGCTCGGATCGTCACCGGCTACCAGGGTGGTGAGCGCAACACGGTCAGTGACTTTCTGGTGATCCGCCAACGTGATGCCCACGCCTGGGCCGAGGTCTATCTTGAAGACGCGGGGTGGACGCGTGTCGATCCCACTGGCGCCGTTGCCCCCGGGCGCGTCTCGACGGGCATTGAGCAGTTGCTACCTTCTCGACAACGAGTACGGCGCTCCGGAAATTCCACCGTGGGTTCTGCATTTCTGCGGCTGCGGGACACGTTCGAAGCCATCACCTATAGCTGGAATCAATGGGTGTTGGGCTACAGCCCGGCCCAGCAGCGCCGGGTGCTTGATGATTTAGGTCTTGAGAAGTGGAACTACGGAACCTTGCTGATCGCTTTGACCCTGGTGTGTGCAAGTTTCATGTTACTACTCGCTATGTTGGTGCTCAGCGAACGGCGTCGTTACAGCGACGATATCGTAAACATCTACGCGAAATTTCAAAAAAAGCTCGCCAAGATCGGACTCAATCGCGAACCTAGCGAGACGCCGCGGGCGTTTTGCGATCGAGTGGTTCAATCGCGCTCCGATCTGGCTCGTGAGGTTCGAGAAATAACGCGCATGTACGAACATTTACGCTATGGCACGGCGCGTCTGCGTCTCTCCTTACTTAAGAGCCGCGTGGCGGCGTTCAAACCGGTACCCGCTAAGAATTAAGCAGCGCCTTGCAAGCCAGCGTGATGCAACCGGGCGTAAACCCCATTCGCAGTCAATAAAGTCTCATGGGTCCCTGCTTCAACGATACGGCCTTGGTCAATAACGATAATCCGATCCGCACTGGTTATGGTGTTCATGCGGTGCGCGATGATCAAACTGGTCCGGCCTTCGCTGAGCTCAAGTAGCGCGCCCTGGACGGCACGTTCGGATTCATGGTCCAGTGCCGCGGTCGCTTCATCAAGGATCAGTATCGGCGCGTCCTTTAGCAACGCTCTGGCGATCGCGACGCGTTGGCGCTGCCCACCGGAAAGACGCACCCCATCATCCCCGATAGAAGTCTCTAAGCCGTTTTCCAACTCTTCGGCAAAATCGAGAACCTTGGCGCGCATTGCCGCTTGCATGACGGCTTCACGCGTAGCGCCCCGCTGCCCCCCAAAGGCGATGTTGTTATAGATCGAATCGTTGAACAACACCGTCCGTTGTCCAACCCACGAAATATTATCCCGTAAATGATCTAAGTCGAAAGATTGAACCGGGACGCCGTCAATTAAAATTTGTCCCGTGGTTGGCTCGTAGAAACGCGGGACGAGACTTACGAGCGATGTTTTGCCCCCGCCCGAGGCACCGACCAGGGCAATTCGTTCGCCAGCAGCGACTTCTAGATCGATGTGCGCCAAAGCGTGTTTGTCACCGTAAGCCAGTGAAACGTCGCGAAAGCTAAGCTCTCCGTGTACTGTTTCTCGAAGTCGAGGACCTGAATTTTCTTCCGCTTGAGCATCGGCCAGTGTGAACACACTTTCTGCCGCAGCCAGTCCACGCTGCAAAAATTCATTGACGCCGGTCAAGCGCTTGATAGGCGGCAACAGCAGCGCGGTGCCCGTCACAAATGCGACGAACGTGCCCTTCGTCATCCCCGTGGCGGCCTCACGCAACGCTAAACTAACCATGACCGCGATGCCGATCGCGACAAAAAACTGGATCAACGGCACCGCCGCCGCGCTCGCGCGAACAACCTTCATCTGATATTTACGGGCACCGTGGATGGCGCTAGCAAAACGTTGCTGCTCAGAATCCAGCGCGCCAAATAATTTTATTTCACGGTAACCGCGCACGGCCTCCTCGGCCACCCGGTTGATATCGCCAATCGAGGACTGTAGACGCTTGCTCATCTCGCGCATCACCTTTGACACTCGCCACACGATGATCCCAATCACCGGCGCAAGCAAAATGAGCAAGGCTGAAAGTTTGGCGTTGAGATAAAACAGGTAAGCCAAGAGCACCATGATCACCGTACTGTCCTTCACCATCACGGTTAGCACGCGGGTCGCCGCTTGCGCGACCTGGGTTACATCGAAGGTGTACTTGGATATTAATTCGCCTGCCGGGCGAGCATCGAAAAAGGACGCAGGCAAATTGAGCATGCGCTCAAACATCAAGGCGCGGAGATCCGCGATTGTGCGCTGAGCCACCCAATTCAGAGCAACATGGGAGACAAAGCTGAGCACGCCCCGCACTGCAAAAAGAAGAACTAAAAGCAACGGCGTGGCCATCGCGCCAGTGGGGGCCGCTGCCTCAAAATCTTCGTCCAACAAGGGTTTCAGCAGCGCGGGAAGCATCCATTCGGTGGTGGCTAACAACACCATAGCGAGCAGCGAAAGACCGAAAATCCGCCAATAGGCGCGCACGAAGCGCAGCAAGCGCGCATAAATTTCACGGCTGTTGGCTGCTACACTCGACATAGCCGGCTACTATGCACGCCCTATGCCGTGCCTGCCACCCCTTGGCAGCAACGGTGCAAGGCGGGTACTGCCGGTTAGTGGGGAGTATTAAAACAGCAATGGTTCATGTCTGAGCTTCATCCTATTGTCGCGGTCACCGGTTCTTCGGGCGCTGGAACCTCCAGCGTGAAGATTGCCTTCGAACATATATTCCAGCGCGAGGGGATCAAGCCCGCGATTATCGAAGGCGATAGCTTTCATCGCTACAACCGCGCCGAAATGGACTGGGAAGTAGAGAAAGCCGCGTTGAAAGGGGAGACGTTGACCCATTTCGGGCCCGACGGAAATCTGATGGACAAACTGGTCGAGTTGTTCTCAGGCTATAGCGAAAACGGCCGCGGCGCGTACCGGCATTACGTTCATACCGAGGAAGAAGGTCAGAGACTGGACACCGCGCCAGGGAACTTCACCTCGTGGAAATCGCTCGATGACGATACCGATATTCTGCTCTACGAGGGCCTTCACGGTGGCTATGTATCGGAAGCTTTTGATATCGCACGCTACGTGGATCTCCTCATCGGCGTGGTCCCCATCATCAATTTGGAATGGATCCAAAAAATTCATCGCGATGGCGCCGTGCGCGGCTACTCCGCCGAAGCCGCGACCCAAATGATTTTGCGTCGTATGCCGGATTACGTCCATCACATCTGTCCACAGTTCTCGCGCACGGACGTCAATTTTCAACGGATCCCCACCATCGATACGTCAAACCCGTTCCAAGCTGAGGAAATACCTTCGAGCGATGAGAGCTTGGTTGTCATCCAGATTTCAAATCGTAAAAAGATCAAGGCCGATTACCGCTATCTCCTTGAAATGCTGCAAGGCTCATTCATGTCGCAACCAGACACCATCGTCGTGCCGGCAAGTAAAATGGTTTTTGCGATGGAACTTATCCTCAACCCCGTGATTGAAGCGCTGATCGATCGCCGCGATCAGGCAAAGGGTGCTTAACGGTTACTGTCTAGCAACGGTATACTGCACCTTCGAGTTGTTGGGGGACAGTGATGCGTTCGATCCTTGTTCTAAATGCCAAGGGCGGCAGCGGTAAAACGACGGTAGCAACAAACCTGGCAGGTTATTTCGCCAGTCAGGGGGCGTCGGTCGCGCTGGCCGACTTCGATCCGCAGGGGAGCAGCTTAGATTGGGCAGCGCAACGAAACGACAAGGCGCCGCGTATTAAGACCATCGACGCTGTCTCCAAAGGCCTGCGGGTCCCGGCTGGCACCGAGGTCCTGGTGATGGACGCACCGTCTCGAACCCACGGCGACCAGCTTGCGCAGCTTCTGCGACGCGCACAAACCGCCGTCATCCCGGTCGTGCCTTCGCCGGTGGATCTGCGAGCGGCGGAACGGTTTTTCAACGAACTGCGGGAAGTCAAACCGATCGTGCAAACGAACGTCAAGATCGCGACCGTGGCAAATCGGGTGCGCGAGGGCACCAATGTGGCCAATGATCTCGAAGACTATCTTTTCGAACTGAAGCTGCCGACCGGACGGAAATTGCCATTTTTAACGGTCCTTCGACAAAGCAGCAATTATCTAAAGGCCGCCCAGCGCGGGCTGTCGATATTTGAGTTTGCGCCCGTCGCCACCGTCGCCGATAGGGAATACTGGGCGCCGCTGCTGCGGTGGTTGCAGAGCCCGAAAAGCCTTCCCGAAAACTAAACCGCCGGTATCGAAGGCCGGCTAGCTGGTGGCACCCGCGGTCGCCATCGCGAGACCCGCGCGCCGACTTTCATGAGCTTGGTCGACCATGTCTAACTGTTCGTAGGCATCGGCCAACAACTCGTAGCGCAGCGGTAGCGGCTGTTGATCGATGAGCTCACCGAGCAACTCGCGCGCTTGCTGCCATAAGCCGGCACGCAGCGCTAACTTGGCCTGCGCTTCCTTAAGATCACTGCGATCTGGGTGGGAAACCCGCCACGCCTCCACTTTGCGTAGCTGCTTGACTGGGACTTCACAGTTGACATCGCCATATGCCTCTACCAGTCCCCCTTCCAAGCGCCGGTCAAGGGCTTTGCGCAAAAGTGCCTCGGCATCGTTCGCGCGTCCGAAGTTATCGAGGCGCCGACAGTGAGTGGCAAGCACCTGCGGGTGCGCCCGTACGGATTTGGGTAAACCGTTCCAAGTATCCTGGAGCATGTCGATATCATCCGCCCGCTTTATCAGCGTGGCGGCGGCCTGGTTCTCCATCGCGATGGTTTCGTCGTGCGAAATGACACGATCGCGGCGCAGCATCGGTGCCACTTCCAGGATCGATTGGGGCTCATCGGCCTCGCGATAAAGTTCGAGCTCAAGTTTGAGCGCCTGTAAGTTGCCGGGCGCGGACCGCTTCAAACTCAAAATCAAGTCGCGCGCTTCGTCGAATTCCCGATTTTCAATCGCCCACTGCAGACGTTTGATATCAAGGGCAATACCGGCTTCATCAGAAGTGTCGGCAAGCCGCAGGTAGCTATTGCGGCGCGCCGTCGCCCGCTGCGCCTGCGCCGCTTCGGCCGCGGCGAGGTAATGGACCTCCGGCAAGTAATCCCCGTCGGCGCTTTTACTCAACAGACGCTCCGCTTTCGCGAACTCACCAGAAGCGAGCGCCAGCAATCCATTGCCTAATGCGTGATGAGCACGTTTCAGCCTTTGGGCCTCACCCCAGCGCCGCAAGCGCTGCTGCAGACCGAATACGCCGCGTAAGAAGCGCACCAGCAAAATCGCTGCGATCGTGGCGCTGATAAGAACAATCACGAAAAAGGTGAAGGTCGTCGTCAGAACCTTGCCTTGATAGCCAATGATTACAAACCCCGAATCCGTGGCGCTGAAGTGCGCAAAACCAACTGCGGCAGCGAAAGCAACGAGCAGTAAGAACAGCGGTTTCACTGCGGGTCTCGCGCGATCAGCATGCTGTCCTGAGCCTTTTGCGCGCTACTTCTCAAGCCTTGAATCAAGTCGACGGCGCCGTCAACGTTGGGTAATTTCGGATCGAGATCTTGATCCGCGGCACCATTCAAACGCGTCATCAACGAACTCACTCCTGGATCATTTTGGTCGTAGTGCCGTGCCAATAAATCGAGGACGATTTCTACTGCAGCCTTGAAATTCTCATTATCCGCACGTAGCACCGCCAAGCGCGCACTGGCGAGTTCGAGACGCAAATTCTGCTGCAGGAAGTACTTCAGCTCCGGATCGAACAGAACACCATCGGGCAATGCGCCGTCTTTGATTTCGACAAAGCTTTTGATGTCATTCCAAAGCGCCGAGAAAAAAAGTTGCCAGTTCTCAAGATTGATGCCTTCCTCGGTCGCCTGTTCGAAGGACATGCTTTGCGGCTGCAAAGCCCGCGTGGGCAAAGCATCTACATTGCGAATGCTTTCCGCGAGAAAGATTGCGAGCCCTTCGATGTCCGGCTGACCGATCGCTTGGAGCGCGGCAACATCTTCTGCAAGCTTTTCGCGCACCGGTATCAGCGATGGATGCTCGCCCGCTCGCAGCCGCTGGTCGGCTGTCCGCAGCGCCGCGATCGCGGTCTCCACATCGCCTTCGAGCGCGAGACGCTGCGCTGCTGCGAAAACTAGATACTCAGCTTCGGCCAGCGCCCAATCCAAATCGCTCGTGGGTTGCTGATCGTAAAGCGCTCGGATCGAGTCCTCAATGCCGCGGGTTTTGCTGCTCAAGGTCGAAAGCTCTGAATTTGTCTGCTGGACGTCGCCGTCTAAGGCATCGAGATCCTGGGCAACACCGCCGAACGACCCGAGAGCCTGATCAACGGCCTCGACTTTTGCAGATACCTCACCAATCGAGGCATCGATGCGCATGTTCAAACGCTCGATCTGTGGTTGCAGACGCTTTTGGTCGAGGTAGAACTCGCCGGCGAGCGCAACCATTGCGAGTAACAACGCAAACCAGGCCACCTTGCCGCCACCACTGTGGGACTCACTCGCACCGGTAGCGCCAGCGTCGTTATTTGCTTCTTCTTGATCCTGTTCGTTCATAGCTGGCTATTTAACCACCGTTCGATACCAATAATGACGGCCTCATCGGAAGGATTGTCCACGATCACAGGTGGATAGGTGAAGCCCTGCTCGATGACTTGGCGCGCGATCCGTGAACTGACTACCAACATCTGCGTTTTAAACAGGTCCCGCAGTCCTTCACGTTTGAGCTTTGCGGTAAAGCTGGTCAAAACCTCGACGCTGCTTGCCAATGTGAGATCGGGACATTGAACATGGCTTGCGCCGAGGATCTCCCGCAGCGATACATCGGAGTGCCGCCTTTCGTAGCACTCACAATAGTGAACCTCCGCGCCGCGTTCGCGCAAAGATGCGCCGAGCAGCTCGCGACCGCCCAGGCCGCGAAAAATGACGATTTGACGGTTTGCGATCGTGCGACGCTGCAGGGCGTCCAGCGCCAATAATCCTATCGAGCTAAATTCCTCGCTCGGCACTTCAATATTCGTAAACCCGCGGCCTTCCAGTGCCGCCGCGGTGCCTGAGCCCACGGCAAACGCCTTAACATTACCTGCATCAATATTCAGCGCTCTCAATGCTTTGACACCATGGATAACGGCATTGCGACTGACAAAGATCAGGCAATGGGCATCGACGGCGCGCTTGGCGTTAGCCGCTACTTGCTCCTCACCCACTCGCGAGCGGATCGATAGCATCGGGGCTCGGAGCGCGAGCCCCCGGCGCGCTTCTATCGCCTCGATCAGAGAATGAGCCTGTTCTTCAGGGCGGGTCACTAAAACGCTGAGCCCTGAAAATGAAGGGCTCATCCTAACCCTCCACCTAAAGTAGACCCGCTAAGATGCTATCGCCGCCCTGGGCGCGCAGTTGCTCAGCGACGCGCTTGCCAAGTTCTAAACCCTCTTCAAGCGCCGCCATTTGCTCAACCTTCACCAAACGACCCCCGCTTGGATCAGCCAACACGGCACGGAGTCGGAGTTTACCGTTCTCGCAAGTGGCAAATCCGCCAAGCGGCATTTCACAAGAAGCGCCGAGCGCGTTGGCAAGAGCGCGTTCCGCCTGCACACAGCGCAAGGTGGGTTCATGATTCAAAGGCTCCAGCTCACCGATGAGTGCGTCACCCTCGCGCATCTGCAAACCGATTGCACCCTGGCCCACAGCCGGCAACATCAACGTCTCACTGATCACCGACATTCTTTGATCGATCAAATCAAGGCGTTCAAGCCCCGCGGCGGCTAAAACTACGGCATCCAAATCATCACCTCCAAGCTTCTCTAACCGGGTCGGCACGTTACCTCGCAAGCTTACGACACGCAGGTCGGGCCGGCGATGAAGAAGTTGACTTTGCCGGCGCAAGCTAGAGGTTCCAACCACCGCACCCTTGGCCAACTCATCGATGGCGCCAGCTTGATCACAGACCAGCATGTCGCGTGGCTCCGCCCGCGTAATCATGACCGGGAGCAGCAAGCCGCCGGGCTGCTGCTGCGGAACATCCTTCATCGAGTGAACCGCAATATCCGCTTCATCGTCGAGCAAGGCCCGTTCCAGCTCTTTTGTGAACAGACCTTTACCTCCGACTTTAGCCAGCGGCCGATCCAAAATGCGATCACCGGTGGTGGTGAACTCAATCAGCTCACAACTCAAGTCGGTATCAAGGTTGCCGATAGCTGCCGCGACATGCCGTGCCTGCCAAAGCGCTAGCTCTGATCCGCGGGTAGCAATGCGAATTCTGGCTTGCGCCATAGCGGTAACCGGATGGTAGAGGAGCGGGCGATGCTAGCAGGTTTTGGTATGGTAAGGTGCCGTAGTTTCCTTGCAACACGAAGCCTTGTGAATTCACTCGCTGTCGCCGTGGTGATGGATCCCATAGCGGAAATCAATCCCAAGAAGGACACCACTCTCGCTTTAATGTTGGCCGCGCAACGACGCGGACACCAGCTTCATTATTTGGAGCTCGATGACTTGTCGCTACGCGATGGCATTGCCTTTGGGAATGGCCAGAGCGTCACCGTCTACGACGATCTCGATCATTGGTTTGATTTCGGCAGCGCCAAATCGGAACGGCCGCTTGGCGAGTTTGATGTGATCTTGATGCGTAAGGATCCACCCTTTGACATGGAATTCGTGTTCACCACCTACCTGTTAGAACTTGCCGAGCAGCAAGGCGCCAAGGTCGTTAACCGGCCGCGGGGGATCCGCGACGCCAACGAGAAGCTTTTTACCGCCTGGTTCCCCGAGCTGTGCCCGCCAACCTTGGTGACGCGACGCTACGAGCAACTGCGGGCCTTTCTCTCCGAGCACAACGACATTGTCGTCAAACCCTTGGATGGTATGGGTGGCGCTTCTGTATTTCGAGTCCGTTGTGAGGACGATAACGTGGGCGTCATTTTCGAGACTCTGACCGCCCTGCAAACACGCTACTGCATGGCCCAGCGCTACCTCCCCGAAATCCGCGACGGCGATAAACGGGTGCTAATGATCGATGGAGAACCGGTCGAGTACGTCCTCGCGCGCATTCCCCCAGCCGGTGAATTACGAGGAAATTTGGCCGCTGGTGGAACCGGCGAGCCGCGCCCAATCAGCGCTGTCGATCGCGCTATCTGTGAAAAGGTGGGCCCGCAATTGCGTCAACGTGGCCTGACCTTTGTGGGCCTTGATGTCATCGGATCATCGCTTACCGAGATCAACGTAACGAGCCCGACTTGCGTGCGAGAAATAGAGGCCCGCTTTGATATCGACATCGGCGAGCGGCTGTTCGAAGCGATCGAACGACAACTCGCGGTATGACCGCAGCCGTCCTCGAGCCACAAGTTAACCCCGGCGACCGACTCGCGCTAACGCTCGCGCTGGCCGTTATCGCGCACGCGATCATTGTCTTGGGCGTCAGTTTCGCGCCCGAACCCTCGCCACGGTCTCGGTTCGAATCAATGGAGATCGTGTTAGTTGGCCAAACCTCCGAGCAAGCACCCGAAGACGCTGAGGTACTGGCTCAAGCTAACCTGGTGGGCGGCGGCAATAGTGATGACGATGTGCGTCCCAGCGCGCCGTTAGAAGCGCCGCTACCGGCTAGCGAACCCGAGATCGCCGCGGCCGCGCCTAATCCCAACGAAATCCCGCGCGAGGTCCAAGAAGCGGACCAAAAAGAGGTACAAACGAAGGCGCGTGCCGCACCGGCGGCAAGCGAAGTAGACCAAACAACAAGTGCCCCGCTAGCCAAGGTCGTCGACAACCCGCAAGCACCACTGGCCGCCGGTCGGGACACGGCAGCGGAGGAAGAAGTGGGTGAGCAACCCACACAGAGACCGCAGGTGTCCCGCAAGCTTCCCAGTGCCGCCGAACTCCTAACCCGGTCTTTCGCCCTTGCGAGTCTCAATGCGGAGCTCCAACAGCGCCTGGAGAATCGGGCCAAGCGGCCACGGCGAAAATATATATCGGCAAACACGCGCGAGAGCATTTACGCGGCTTATATGGATGCTTGGATCCGCAAGGTCGAGCGGATCGGTAATTTGAACTATCCTGATGAAGCACGTCGCAGCGAGATATCTGGGCGAGTGCTGCTCGATGTCGCATTGAAAGAAGACGGTTCAGTCCTCGACATCACGGTGCGCCGGTCCTCGGGGCATAAGGTTCTCGATGACGCAGCGGTGCGGATCGTCGGTCTGGCCTCCCCATTTGCCCCATTTCCCGACAAAATTGCGCGCGAGGTTGATGAGCTACACATTACGCGTACCTGGAACTTCACCTACGACGCTAAGTTCGAAAGGCGTTAATGTTTCCTTGTCAGTGGTTCGTCAAATCGTGAATACTAGACCCCCGATGCCGCTTAACCTCACCAATCAATTTCTGATCGCGATGCCGCAGATGGGCGACCCCAACTTCTCGCGAACCGTGACCTATGTATGCGCTCACAACGACGAAGGCGCGATGGGGATCGTCATCAATCGGCCGTTGGAAATCGATTTGCGAGAAATATTCTCGCAAATGGATCTGAGCTTAGATCAAAACCTTGACCGCAAACCCATCTACAACGGCGGGCCGGTGCAACAAGATCGCGGTTTTGTCATTCACCGTCCCGCAGCCGAATGGGGTTCTACTTTGCAAGTGGGTACCGATATTGGTGTGTCCACCTCCAGGGATATTTTGGAAGCTATGGCGGCGGGGGAAGGACCGAATGAATCTTTGGTCGCGCTGGGCTATGCGGGTTGGGATGCGGGCCAGTTGGAAGCCGAATTTTCCCAAAACGCCTGGCTCAGCGGCCCGGCTGATAGCGAGATCCTGTTTTCCACGCCCGCCGGCAAGCGCTGGGATGAGGCTGCACGTTTGTTAGGCGTGGATTTGTCTTCAATGTCGCATGACGTCGGTCACGCCTGATCCCGACGCGCAACAATCGCAAACTGTGCTGGGTCTGGATTACGGCGCCAAGCGTATTGGCGTGGCGGTTGGCGAGACCTTGGCCGGTAGCGCGCGGCCGCTTAGCACCTTGCGTGCGGTGAACGGCAAACCAAACTGGCCGGCGCTGGGTGAGATTGTTCAACAATGGCGGCCATCCGTTGTCGTTATTGGAATGCCGCGCGCCGCTCACGGGGAAACGCACACCCTCCAACCCGCCATCGAACGCTTTGCCCGACAAGTCGCCGGCCGCTTTAAATTGCCAACACAGTTCGTTGATGAATCGTTGTCCAGCATCGCCGCCGAAGAACTCCAGGCCGCAAACGCCGAGATCGATGCACGAGCGGCGTGTATCATTCTGCAAACCTATTTCTCTGAAATACTAAGCTGATGCCCACCGAAGCAGAAAATATTGATGTGATTCAGTCACTTGAGTCTATGGCCGGGGATATCGAGCGTCGCTTAGAAGAGTTCCAACGCAGCGACCCAGCCTTGATCGGGATCCGTACCGGCGGGGTGTGGTTGGCCGACCATCTCCACCAATCGATGGCACTGAAAGAGCCATTGGGCGAGTTAAACATCTCTTTTTATCGAGACGATTTCTCACAAATCGGCATGCACCCCACCGTCGAACCGAGCCAGTTACCTTTCGATATTGATGGCCGCCACCTGATATTGGTGGACGATATCCTCTACACCGGACGCACGATTCGTGCGGCAATGAACGAGATATTCGACTACGGCCGGCCACAGTCCGTGCTGCTCGCGGTACTGGTCGACAGACGCTGTCATGAGTTGCCGATCCGCCCCGATGTCGCCGCTTGCACGCTCAGCTTAGAAGCCGGCGAGCATGTTAAACTGCTCGGACCCGACGACCTCCGTCTTGAGATTTGCGAGCAAACGAACAAATAACGGTTCAACAATTCCGCGCGACGATTATTCGCACCGCTGCTTCCATTCTATTTTCCCAAAGCCTGCGCGCTGAGTGCCAATGAGCAGCGTCGATCTCCAGCTTAACGACGACGGTCAACTCAAACACTTCCTTTCGATCGAAGGCCTCTCAAAAGCCCTTCTCCAAGAGATCCTCGACAACGCTGAACGCTTCACGACGGTTGGCGATCGCGCGATCAAGAAGGTACCTCTACTGCGCGGCAAGACCGTCGTAAATCTGTTTTTCGAACCCAGCACCCGAACCCGATCGACCTTTGAATTAGCCGCCAAGCGTTTATCCGCCGATGTAATGAACATCAATGTCGCCGAGAGCGCGACACGCAAGGGCGAATCCTTGGCTGACACTTTGCGGACGCTCGAAGCGATGGCTTGCGACATGTTCGTGGTACGCCATCAAAACAGCGGTGCTTCATTTTTTATCGCTCAACAGGTGGCGCCGCACATCGGCGTGGTGAATGCCGGCGACGGTCGGCATTCGCACCCAACCCAGGCGATGCTCGATATGTTCTCGATCCGGCGGCATAAACCAGATTTTGAAGCCCTTAAAGTCGCGATCGTTGGCGATGTCACCCACTCAAGAGTCGCACGCTCCGAGATCCAGGCACTACGCGCACTGGGTGTCCCAGACATTCGCGTGGTTGGCCCAAAAACCTTGATCCCGGCAGGCATCGAATCGATGGGTGTTTCGGTATTCCATAAGCTCGAGGCCGGCATCGCCGACGCTGACGTTGTGATCATGCTGCGGCTGCAAGAAGAACGAATGCAAAGCGCATTGCTGCCCAGCGGCAACGAATATTTCAAGGAGTTCGGTCTCACCGAGCGGCGTTTGCGGCACGCCGCGAAAGACGCCATCGTCATGCATCCCGGACCAATCAACCGGGGCGTGGAAATTGAATCCGCCGTAGCCGATGGTCCGCAATCGGTGATCCTCGAGCAAGTGACTAATGGGATCGCGATCCGCATGGCGGTGATGTCGATGGTGATGGGAACGCAGGTGGCGGCCAACCGATGAAGTTAAGGATCAAGAGGGGGCGCCTGGTCGATCCGTTTAACAACATCGACGAGGTACGCGATGTCTACATCGCTGATCGCGTCATTGCGGGAACCGGACGAAGCCCCTCCGGGTTCACCGCCGATGAAGAAATTAATGCGCAGGGACTGGTGGTGTGTCCCGGTTTCGTCGATTTGGGCGCCCGCCTGCGCGAACCCGGCTACGAGTACAAAGCCACCCTCGCGAGCGAACTTCGCGCCGCGGCGGCCGGTGGTTTCACCAGCGTTTGCTGCACCCCGGATACCGATCCCGTTATCGACAACGACGCGGTTGTGGAGTCCGTGCTGCGCAGAGCCCGCAGCTTGCGCACCGTTCGTCTTTATTGCATTGGCGCTTTGACCCGTAACCTGGACGGACAGGTACTTTCGGAAATGGGCGCGCTTCGCGATGCCGGCTGCATCGCGGTCAGTAACGTTGACAGCGCGGTCATGGACACTCACGTCTTACGCCAAGCTTTAACCTACGCGGCAGGCTTGGAAATGACAGTTTTCATGCACAGCGAAGACCCATGGTTAGCGCGCCAGGGTGTAATGCACGAAGGTGAGATCTCGGCGCGACTCGGCTTGCCTGGTATCCCGGTAGCGGCAGAGGCAATCGGTCTTTCGCGCGATCTCGCACTCATCGCCGAAAGCGGTGTACATGCCCATATCCGCGGGATCTCTAGTGCGCCGGCGGTACGTTTGCTACGAGACGCCCGGCGGCAGGGGTTACCGGTGAGCAGCGACGTGGCGCTCGCGAACTTGTGTTTAAGCGAAGAAAACCTCATCGGGTACGACCCTAATTACCATTTACGGCCGCCGTTGCGAGCGAAAGCCGATCGCCGCGCGCTGACCAACGCACTCGCCAACAGCGCTATCGATGCGATCTGCGCAGATCACCAACCGCATGATAAAGATGCGAAGTCGGCGCCTTTCAGCGCCACAGAGTCGGGCGCATCAATGTTCGACACCTTGCTTCCTAAATTGCTGTCGTTGCAGTCGCCGAGCAAGTTGCCGCTCGGTCAGTTGATCCGCGCGATGACAATTGGCCCGGCCCAAATTCTAGGACTAAATGCCGGCCATCTGAGCCGTAATGCGCCGGCCGACGTATGCATTTTCGACCCCGATCACGAATGGCTCGCGCATCCAGATAACTTTGTCAGTGTCGGAAAGAACTCACCGTTTTTAAATGAAATGATGCGCGGCAAAGCGGTGATCACAATCGTTGATGGCCGCGTCGTTTATCGCGCTGACATCTAATGAACCGCAACAGCATTTTTATGTGTGAAGGAGAGGTCCTTCACAACCAAGCGCTGGACGACCAGCAGTTCTTGATTCGCGTGAGTGCGCCTGAAATTGTGGCGCACGCGCTGCCGGGCCATTTTGTACACATCCAATGCTCGGCGTCCCTGCCGCTGCGCCGGCCAATGTCGATCATGCGCATCGGTCCAAAGCAGGGCTGGTTCGAGTTTCTGTTTAAGATCCATGGTCGCGGAACCGAACAATTGGCGCGCTCAGTATCAGGTGAGAAAGTTTCCTGTCTAGGTCCTATCGGCGTGCCGTTTAGACTGCAGGGTTATCAAGCGCGACCGGTCCTTATCGGCGGCGGCGTCGGGATCCCGCCAATGATCTTCCTGGCCGAGCATATGCGCAATTTGAACAATGTCTCGCCAGTAGTGATGATGGGTTCGGAGATCAACTTCCCCTTTACCGTCAAACCTTCCAAGCTGTTACTACCCGACGCTCCGGCCGAAGCGATCGCCTGTATGCCGTTGTTAGACGATTGGGGAATTCCATCGCGGCTTGCGACTCACAGTGGTTTTGCTGGTTGCTACGAAGGCTTCGTCACCGATCTCGCCCGCGCGTACATCTCACAACAAGAACAAGAAAGCCTTGAGATTTTTGCCTGTGGCCCAACGCCGATGCTGAAAGCCGTGCGAGAACTAGCGCTCGATTTTGATCTCCCCTGCCAAATTTCCTTGGAAGAACATATGGCTTGCGCAGTTGGGGGTTGCGCGGGTTGTAACGTGCGTGTCTTGACGGAGGCCGGGCCCGCGATGAAAAGGGTCTGTGTCGACGGCCCGGTTTTCGAGGCGCGAGACGTTCAATTCCAATGAGTACGCCGGCCGGTAGTTCGCAGCGCGTTTCCACAAACCAAGGCGGCACCCATCCAAACCTGCTTGGACTATTAGCGCGACGCCAAAAGGCCCAGCATCATTACTCCTACCCGCACGATGAGGCCTTCGCAGCGCTCAAACACCAAATCGAGGAGCATAACGGGCCCCTTATCCTTGACTCCGGCTGCGGGACAGGAGCCAGTACTGAACGTCTGGCTCAAGCGAACCCCAAGGCGCTGGTGATCGGGATCGACAAAAGTAAGGACCGCTTGCGGCGCAAACCAACCTCGATTTGTTCAAACGCGGTCATACAACTGTTTGAATGCGCTCACTTCTGGCATCTGGCGCAAGCCTCGCGAATTAGATTCGCTCAACATTACATCCTCTACCCCAACCCCTGGCCTAAGAAAAAGCACCTCGCACGCCGCTGGCATGGCCATGCAGCCTTTGCGGACTTGTTGGCCTTGGGTGGACGTTTGGAGCTGCGCTCGAACTGGAAAATTTATCTAGAGGAATTTGCGCAAGCTGCTCACTATTTGACCGGCCTGGACGCTCACGTCCATCGCTATCAACCGGCCGTTTTAGTGAGCCCTTTCGAAACCAAGTACCATCGCAGCGGCCATCAACTTTTCCGCTTGGTGCTCGATCTTCGTTGAACTCCTAGAGCATCGTGGTCATCGACCAGATCGCGCGAAGCGATCGTTGTTCAATGCTTCTCGCAAACTTGTCTCGTTGAAACCATAGATGCGCCGACCGTAAACCTCAATCACGGGGATCATTTTTTGCGGGAGGGCCGCATAACGCCGTTGGCCTTCGGCATTTTTTTCAACATCGTATTCGCAGTGACGAATATTCTCTTCGTGCAAATAAGATCGTGCCTGCCGACAATATCGGCACCAAGAAGCGGAGAGCATCACCACCGTATCGGCGTCGAGCATGACATCCTTTTCACAGACTTTCGGTTCGAGATCCGCGCTACCGCCGAGCTGGGTTATCAACAACCAAGCCCCAACGATTAAGGCTACCGGTAGTAGCTTGGGAATAGCAGACGCGTCGGAACTCACTCGCTGTCCCAGCCGTAGGCGGCTAAATCAATTTTTCCCTGCATACCAATTTGTACGCCTTCGAGGATCAGACGATCTGCCTGCCGTCCTTCGCCCCCCGCTGCCGAGCGGCGACTGATCTGGCCACGAATATTAATAACCCGATGCCAGGGTACCTGGCTGCTGCTCGGCAGTGCAGCTAACGCATAGCCTACTTGGCGCGGGCCGCTTGGACCTTCTATTCCCGCCAGGGCGGCAATCTGTTTGTAGGTCGCGACTCTGCCTGCTGGGATACAGCTCACCACATCCCACACACGCTCGTTGCGCCCGCGTGGTTCATCTAGCATCGTTCAATTTGCTCGGCGCGAGGCGGTGAAGCAATGATGATCCGGGTGCCGCGATCAGCGAGGTCGCTTTCATGCAGGCATAACAACGCGTGAGTATTGTCGACCCAACGCAGGGCGATGTCTCGTCGCGTCGGCGGCACTCCGTCATTGGCGATCGTCGTTTCAATGAGACGCATAGACGCTCCACCGTCAACGCGCACATCAACAAAAATGTGGTAAGGACCGCTGGGAATGCTGGACTCGGCGAGGTGCAACACGATCTCGTGATCGCCACGTGGCGACCGACTGCTCTCAAAAACGCTTAGCTCACCGGTGCCGCAGCCGCTAACCACAAGTCCGGTCAAAAAGCCGATAAGCAAGGCGCGGCGGCGAGAGGTGATGAGCCGCTTCATAAGCGGTCGCGCAGTTGCCGATAGTTGTCAAATGGCATCGCTTGCGCCAGCCCCGTACATTGAGCATCGCGCAGCCGTTCGTCATGGCGATTACGATTGCTTGCTTGACACGCATACCGATCCCCGGCGGCGTAGAGCGTCTTGCTCACAAATTGTTGCGAACAACCGCAGATCAACAGCAGGGCCAAGATGATGGACAAGCGGCGCAGCAGCGGCACGCTAACGATGTCATGCCGGCACCGGAGGATAAGCATCGTATTTGGGTAAGTCATCGTCAATCGGATACCACGCGGCGCGCGATGCGAAGAATATGTGGTAGCTGGGTGCGATCCCTAAGTCACCAACCAAAAGGCCAGCGGCTAGCCAAATACTATCGGCAAACGCGCGATGTTCAAAAGCGAACTTCGCCCCGCAACGCCGGCAAAAACTGCGCGTTGCTTCATCTGAAGACCGATAACGACCCATTAAGTTCGTGTCGCCCTCAAAGACGAACGCTGATTTATCGTACTGCACGTAGGTTGAAAATGGGCTGCCGTGCGCTTTCTGACACATCCGGCAATGACAATGACCCATTGATACGGCTGGTTTCGTTACGACGAAAGACACGGCCTCACAGAGGCATTGACCGCGCACGGTCAAGCTTGCTGATCGGCAAGTTGATCCAAGACGTCGCGCCAGGCGTTGAAACGCGCCGCGTCCGAAGGGAATTTGGGGTGGTCGAAACGTGCGATTAAGAACTCACCTAGAGCGCCGCGATAGGTTCGCGCGGCCTTGAATACCAACCCTTCCTTGTACGCTTGGCGTTGCTCATCGGCTACTTGCTTGGTGCTCTCGCGCGCGGACCACAAATTCTCAGCAACTAATGCCTCGATGATGCTGTCTGGCTGCGGTGCACCGCGCGCCACGCAGATGTAGAGGCTACCGTTGCTCTGATCATCAGGGTCAAAGAATAGCTCGTAGGCATCGATGATTTCTGCGGTACTTGCCGGCGACTTCCCCACGTTGCTAACTCTCGGGCTTAGCCGAAATTGATCTTAGCTTCCAGATTGGTTCTAGAATCAGCATTGGAAAGCGCCTGCTCCATATCAATACGCTCCTGTTTAAAAAGCTCAAACAGGTGATCGTCGAAGGTTTGCATGCCTTTCTGTCCGCTACCTTGCATCGCTTCTTTCACTTCATGCAAGTCGCCTTTAAGAATCAAGTCGGCAATATGCGGAGTATTGATCAGAACCTCAATCGCCGCCACGCGCTTCCCGTCGACGGATGGTACGAGCCGCTGAGAAATGACCGCTCGGATGTTAAGCGACAGATCCATAAACAACTGCTTGTGCAGATCTTGCGGAAATAGATTGATCACTCGCTCCATCGCTTGGTTGGCGTTATTGGCGTGCAGCGTTGAGATCGCCAGGTGACCGGTGTTGGCGAGCTCCAACGCCGCTTCCATGGTTTCGCGGTCACGGATCTCACCGATGAGGATCACATCGGGCGCTTCACGAAGCGACGCTTTCAAAGCGCGCGCATAGGACATGGTATCGACCCCAACCTCCCGTTGATTGACGATCGATTTTTGATTCGGGTGCGAGAATTCTACCGGGTCTTCAATGGTTAAAATGTGCCCGGTCATTTGTTTATTGCGCTCGTTGATCATGGCCGCGAGCGTTGTCGATTTTCCTGATCCAGTTGCGCCAACCATCAAAATTAGGCCGCGCTTGTGCATGATCAACTCACTCAGTATCGGAGGTAATCCTAGCTGACCACAGCTTGGGATTTCGGCCGGAATACGGCGCAAAACCATTCCTACGTCGCCGCGTTGGCGAAACACGTTGACACGGAAACGCGCTGACTTGTCGGGCAATGCGATGGCGAAATCACATTCCATCGTGTCCTCGAACGACGTTTGCTGAGCATCGTTCATGATCCCGTAAGCGGCCGCCTTGGTCAGATCACTGTTTAACTCCGTCTTGCCAACGGAGTTGATTGCGCCTTCGATTTTTATTTTTACCGGCGCGCCCACGGTAAAGAACAAGTCGGAACCGGATTTATCGCGCAATAGCTGGAGATACGGCGTGATATCCATGAACGTTTAGTCCCCCAAATATGAAGCTGCGCTCAGCGCAGCATGCCGCTTTCTTCTTCTGTCTCTTCGAGGCTTAAGCCGCCCGCCTCTTCGAGGAGATCCGAACTTTTCGCCGCCTTACCTTCGAGTTTGATACGCAGGCGCAACTCATTCATTGAGTCTGCGTTACGCATGGCGTCCTCGTAAGAAATCATGTCCGATTCGTACAGATTAAAGAGCGCCTGATCAAAGGTAATCATGCCCTGTTCGTTGGACTTGGACATGATTTCCTTAATGCCGTGTACCTCACCTTTGAGAATGAGATCGGCGATCAATGGTGAGTTAAGCAAGATTTCAATAGCTGCCGCGCGCCCCTTGCCATCCACTTTTTTCAGAAGCCGTTGGGAGATGATCCCTTTGAGGTTCAGCGAAAGGTCCATCAGCAATTGCTGTCGCCGTTCCTCCGGAAAGAAGTTAATGATGCGGTCTAAAGCTTGGTTCGAGCTATTCGCGTGCAGCGTGGCTACCGCCAAATGCCCGGTTTCGGCGAACGCTATTCCAAATTCCATGGTGTCGCGGTCACGGATCTCACCGAGCAGGATCACATCGGGCGCTTGGCGCAGCGTGTTCTTGAGCGCTATGTCCCAATCGTCGGTATCGACGCCCACTTCGCGCTGCATAATCACGCAGTTCTTATGCGGATGAACGTACTCGATAGGATCCTCAATGGTGATAATGTGCCCGTACGAATTGGCGTTTCGGTAATCGAGCATGGCGGCCAATGAGGTCGACTTACCAGAGCCTGTCCCCCCAACCATGATCACAAGCCCACGCTTGGTCATGATGACGTCCTTCATGACCTCCGGCAGGCCAAGCTTATCGATATTAGGAACTTCCGTTTCGATCGTTCTCAGCACCATCCCTGCGGCGCCCTGCTGGACATAGGCGTTGCAGCGAAATCGTCCGATACCGGGGGGCGCGATAGCGAAGTTGCACTCTTTAGTCGCTTCAAATTCTTTGAGCTGCCGATCATTCATGACCGCGTAAGTCAGTGCCTTGGTGTTCTCCTCGCTCAGCTTGGTTTTCGAGACGGGCGTGACTTTGCCATCCATTTTGATAGCGGGCGGAAAGTCCTTCGTGATGAACATATCCGAACCCTTCTTCTGCACCATTAAGGTAAGCAGATCTCGGATGTATTTAATCGCTTGTTCTCTTTCCATTAATTTTGCTCCTTAACGCTTTCGAGGGCAGCGTTAGAAATTATCTTTGTTAGCCGCTTTGGTGAGGGCGTCAGCCCGGCTGACCGTGCCATTTGCCACCAACTGCTGCAAGTTCTGATCGAGCGTTTGCATTCCAAACGTTTGACCCGTTTGGATTGCAGAGTACATCTGCGCAATCTTGTTCTCGCGAATGAGGTTTCGGATCGCCGGCGTGCCAATCATAATTTCATGCGCGGCGACCCGACCGCCACCGATCTTTTTCAAAAGTGTCTGCGAGATCACAGCTTTCAGGGACTCCGAAAGCATTGCGCGCACCATGTCTTTCTCTTCGGCCGGAAAGACATCAACAACGCGGTCAATCGTTTTGGCAGCCGAACTCGTGTGCAGCGTTCCGAAAACCAAGTGGCCGGTCTCGGCGGCTGATAGCGCTAGCCGGATAGTTTCGAGGTCGCGCATTTCTCCAACCAAGATCGTATCGGGGTCTTCGCGCAGAGCGGAGCGCAACGCTTCGTTAAATCCTAAAGTGTCGCGATGGACCTCACGCTGGTTGATTAGACACTTCTTACTGGTGTGCACGAACTCGATTGGATCCTCAATGGTCAGAATGTGGCCGTACTCGCTCTCGTTTTTGTAATTGACCATGGCCGCAAGCGTGGTGGATTTACCAGATCCCGTCGGCCCAGTAACCAACACAACCCCGCGCGGCGTTTCCGAAATTTCCCGGAAGATGTCGGGTGCTTTGAGATCTTCTAACGACAGAATCTCCGAGGGAATCGTTCTGAAAACCGCCCCCGATCCGCGATTTTGGTTGAACGCATTCACCCGAAAACGGGCGAGCCCGGGTATCTCAAATGAGAAATCGCACTCCAGGAATTCCTCGAAGTCTTTTTGTTGTTTGTCGTTCATGATGTCGTAAACCAAATCATGAACCGTGGTGTGATCCATTGGCGGGACATTGAGCCTGCGGACATCGCCATCGACGCGGATCATGGGTGGGAGACCCGCTGATAAATGCATGTCAGAGGCGCCGTTTTTTACTGCAAAAGCCAAAAGCTCGCCGATATCCATCGTCTATAGCCCTCTAGGTCTAGAATTACCGATCACACTGAACGTGGGCGGCCCAGATATTGATCTCTCCGACTCTATCAAGTTCGCCCGCGCGATACCATGACACACTGAAAAATATAGCGGCTTTTCAGCGAGTAACATGACCGATATCAGGAAAAATTTGCATTTGCTTCGAGCGGCCATTGATGAGGCCTGCGCGCGCTATGGCAGGGCACCCGACGAGGTTGAACTGCTGGCGGTATCGAAACGCAAACCTGTGACCGATCTGCGCGCGGCGATTGACGCTGGTCAATCCGCTTTCGGGGAGAATTACCTGCAGGAAGCGCTCACGAAGATCGCCGCGCTCAGGGAAGAATCGGTCGAATGGCATTTCATCGGTCAAATTCAATCGAATAAGTGCCGGGCTATCGCCGAGAATTTTGATTGGGTGCACACGCTCGATCGACTTAAGGTCGCCGAGAAACTCAACCGCGAGCGCGAAGGCGCGCCGGCGCCACTTAATTGTCTGGTTCAAATCAATAGCAGCGGCGAGACATCAAAAGCCGGCCTTCGCCCGGAGGAGCTCGTCGAGTTTGCCGCGGAGTGCGAGAGCTTTGAACACCTGCGGATCCGCGGCTTAATGGCATTACCCGCTCCCACGATGGACTTTGATCAACAGCGCGCGGCATTTAAAAGCCTCTTCAAGAGCATTTCTAAGCACAGTACGACGCCGCAGGGTTGGGACACCTATTCACTCGGAACGAGCCGCGACTATGTTGCCGCGATTGCCGAGGGCGCGACGCTGGTACGCCTTGGTGAAGCGGTGTTCGGGGCGCGCGACTAGCGCATGCTACACTGCCGCCACCCGGCAAGTTAGCGACTGAACGTGGACAAGCGCATCGCATTTATTGGTTGCGGAAACATGGCGCGCGCAATCATTGGCGGTCTTCTCGCCGAGAATTACCCCGCCGAACTGATTAGTGCTTCCGAGCCTTTAGAAGCAGCCCGCGAGGCGGCGCACGAACAATTCGGTATCGGTATAACGCACGACAATCAGCGCGCTGCGGAAGACGCAGATATCGTGATCTTGGCGGTGAAACCTCAGCAACTCGCCGATGTCGCGACAGCGCTAGCTTCCTCAATCACCGCTCAACACTTGGTGGTTTCCATTGCCGCGGGTATTCGCGCCAAAGATCTTGAAACTTGGCTCGGAATGGGTACCGCCATCGTGCGGGTAATGCCCAACACGCCTGCGTTGGTTGGCAAAGGAGCCTCGGTATTGTTCGCCAACGCACCGGTGAGCGTCGACCAGAAGCGTGACGCAGAATCAATACTGGCTAGCGTGGGAACCACTGCTTGGGTCGATGATGAGCAAAAATTGAACGCCGTAACGGCACTATCTGGCAGCGGGCCGGCGTACTTTTTTTTACTCATCGAGTTGCTTGAGGCGAGCGGTATCGAACTCGGCCTCGATCCCGATCTCGCCCGTAACCTCGCACTGCAAACTGCCTTGGGGGCATCATCGCTGGCCAGAAGTTCGCCTGACGCACCAGCGGAATTACGACGGCAAGTGACCTCCCCTGGTGGCACCACCGCGGCCGCCTTAGCGGTTTTCGAAGCAGCAGGCTTGGCAGCAATCGTGGCGCAAGCACTTGGCGCCGCTGATTCCCGCTCGCAGGAACTCGCTGACGAGTTTGGCGCATAAGCCATGGGCGGCGGGTATTTCGCAAACGCCGGGGTGTTTTTGGTCGACGCGATTTTCAGCCTGCTGATTTACGCTGTGATTTTGCGCTTCTTATTCCAGATCATCCGCGCTGACTTCTACAACCCCTTGAGCCAAGCGGTCGTCGCCGTGACCAACCCGGCGCTGCGACCGATGCGCCGACTCATACCCTCGCTAGGGGGCTTGGACACAGCCTCACTAGTATTGATGATTCTCCTCCAATGCATCAGCACGATACTGATCGCTTTGATGATTGGCGTTAAGCCAGAAATCGCTGGAGTTTTAGTGACCGCACTCGCTGAACTGGTCAGCAAATTCATCTATCTCTATATTTTTGCCATCATTATCCAAGTGATCCTCAGTTGGGTCGCACCGGGGACCTATAACCCGATGACCGAGATCCTGTTTTCAATTACCGCCCCAATTCTCGGACCCGCCCGCCGCAATATCCCGCCGCTGGGGGGCCTCGATTTCTCGCCCTTGGTGGTCATTATTGCGTTGCAGTTGATGTTGATTTTGTTGGTCGCCCCGTTGCGCGATCTGGGCCGCACCTTGCTCTAGGGCAAGCGAGCGTTCCGTTGCGCCACCCGAACGCTAGCAATAGACTGCGTGCCCCCACAAACGCCTAGATAGCTCCGCATTAGATGTCCGATCCGATCCCCGCAGACAGCGTTGGCGTCGTCACTCCAAAGCTCGCGCACTTCTCTGAGCCGCTAAAGCTTGCCGGCGGCAGTGAGCTGGCGGCATTCGATTTGGTCTTTGAAACCTACGGCACGCTAAATGAGGCGCGGGATAACGCGGTGCTGATTTGTCATGCCTTATCCGGTGATCATCATGCGGCGGGTTATCACAGCGAGCAGGACCTCAAGCCCGGCTGGTGGGAGGCCTGCATTGGCCCTGGAAAAGCCCTGGATACGAATCGATTTTTCGTCGTTTGTCCGAATAATCTCGGCGGTTGTGGCGGTTCTAGCGGCCCCCTCAGCATCGATCAGGAAACGGGGAATCCGTATGGTCCAGATTTTCCGATCGTGACCGTGGCGGATTGGGTCGAGAGTCAAGCGAGACTTGCCGATCACCTCGGCATTGAACGCTGGGCTGCAGTGATGGGCGGAAGCCTCGGTGGTATGCAAGCGCTGCAATGGGCGATCGATTTTCCCGCTCGCGTGCGACACGCTCTGGTTATCGCCGCCGCTTCAAAATTGTCGCCGCAGAACATTGCCTTTAACGAAATCGCCAGACAAGCGATCCGCAATGACCCCAGCTTCAACGAGGGTCGGTATCAAGATATTGATCAGGTCCCGGAAAGTGGCTTGCGCCTGGCGCGTATGCTCGGCCACGTAACGTACTTGTCCGATGATGCTTTGCTTTCGAAATTTGGCCGGGAGCTGCGAGACGGCAAACTGAACTTTGGGTACGACGTCGATTTCGAAATCGAGAGTTATCTGCGCTACCAGGGCGAGTCTTTTGTGGGGCGTTTCGACGCCAATACTTACCTGTTAATGACCAAGGCCTTGGATTACTTCGATCCGGCAAAGGACCATGGCGATGACTTCACGCAAGCGGTCGCCCATTGCCAGGCGAAGTTCCTGGTGGTTTCATTCAGCACCGATTGGCGTTTCTCGCCGTCGCGTTCACGTGAGATCGTTGGCGGATTGCTTGACGCCGATCGCGATGTCACTTACGTGAATATCGACTCGGAACTTGGGCACGATTCCTTCCTCTTACCGATCCCCAATTACTTGGATGTGCTCGGCGCTTATCTCAACGGGATCGAGATCAACCAATGAGGCTACGTGAAGATCAAAAGATCATTGCCGATTGGATTGCCCCGGGGAGCCGCGTGTTGGATTTGGGCTGCGGCGACGGTTCACTGCTGAAATCCCTTCACCAAGAGCGCCACGTTACCGGCTACGGTATCGAAATCGACGGTGCGAATATCGTCGAATGTATTCGCAACGGCGTCAATGTGATTCATTCCGATCTTGATGCGGGGCTGGCGGAATTCGATGATCAATCCTTCGACTATGTGATCATGACTGAAACGCTACAGGCAACACGCTACCCCAATCTTTTAGTCGATGAGATGCTCCGCATCGGGCAAGAAGGGATCGTCACTTTCCCTAACATGGGGCATTGGAGCAGCCGTCTTCAGTTCATGTTCGGTAAAATGCCGGTGACTGAGCATCTGCCGGATACCTGGTTCGAAACACCGAATATCCACATGTGCACCATTCGCGATTTCGAAAAACTATGCAGTGCTCAAGGCGTTGAAATACTTCATCGCGCCGCGCTTGATACCGAACATCGTGCGAGCATCAGGACCCGGATGTTGCCCAACTTGCTCGCCGAGCTTGCGATCTATCGGATCCGCCGGATTGGGACCGCTTAGAAATCAGCTAGCGCGCAGGCGTAGTCTATCGTCAATGGCGCGTGGTCTGAAAAACGTTTGCGTTTATAAATCGAGGCGGCTTGGACATAGTCAGCGAGGCCAGGCGTAATCACCTGATAATCGATTCGCCAACCGACATTTTTGTCCCATGCTTGGCCGCGATTCGACCACCATGTGTATTGGTCCGCGTCTTGGTTGACCAGGCGAAACGCATCGGCGTAACCCTTGTCGTCGAACAACGAGTCCATCCAAGCGCGTTCCTCGGGCAGAAAGCCTGAGTTCTTTTGATTCGAGCGCCAGTTTTTTAGATCAACGCGTTGATGCGCGATATTCCAATCACCACACAGAACGAATTCGCGGCGCTGACGGCGCCGCGCGCTCAGCCACGGTCCGTATTTGTCCAAAAACGCGAATTTTGCCTGTTGGCGCTCCTCACTGGAGGAGCCTGATGGAAGATACACGGAGGCCACCGATAATTTCCCAAAATCGGCTTGTATATAGCGGCCTTCGCGATCGAATTCCGGCCAACCAAAACCTTTCTTTACCGCCGCAGGCTCTTGCCTCGACATGATCGCAACGCCGCTATAGCCTTTTTTTTTGGCATCAAAAAAATACATATGCC
>JBCCEV010000011.1:0-43832 GCA_039030125.1 Pseudomonadota bacterium
AAGCTATAAATACCTGGGCGACCTCATCGAACAGCTAAAGGTTATCGATAAAGACATTGAGGTCGATTTCAATATGCCCGAGATCGGCAATCTCAAGCGCATGAAGCAAGACGAATACGTCATCGGCCGGATCGATGCCCAAGGCGCGATCGAAGATGGATTTGTGCTCCGTTGGGGCCTAAGTAATGGTCACAAACACAAAATCAAGGGTGAAGGCTACCCGCGCATCAAAGCCATCCTGGATGCTTTCAAGGAAAACGATGTCAACCACCGGGTCGACGTAAAACGCAACGGCCCGCAAGGTCCCGAACTTGCGGTGATCGTTTTCACCGCCACGGTCAAGGGCTCAATGCGCATGATCCCCAACAAAGAAGAAGGTCAGATCGAACTGCACGTGCGCAATCACGAAAAACTCGAAAAAGCAAAACACTTGTTTCCCGCCGACGCGGTCAACGATCGCTTCCTCGACAACCTTGGACGATTCTTAATCCACGAAGAACACGACTTGTTCAAAAACGAGATCAAAACAATCAGCGATGAGGAGCGAGCAGCTCTCAAGGCGAAGCTCAACCAAACTTTGCGCAGCGAAGAGCGCACCGACGTCGATAAGCTTGAAGCCAGCGAGCCGCCCGCCGAGCAACAGAAATCCGGGATCTTTAAGCGCTTCCGCTCATAACTACTTCAGCGAATTCGCCGCCGAGGTGAATTCATTGATCCCAAGACGCTCCCTGAAGTCTTCGCTCATTTCAAGAAACATGGGCTCCATCGGGATCCCGATGGCATTCGCGGCCCGATCATTGCGGCTGTAGTTGCCAACGATCAGAGATGCGGCGCTCACGGCCTCCGCGCCTAATGCGCTTGCTAACTTTTCGCGGGCGCTGTCGAGCGCCTCAGTATCGTTGCCGACGACACCGTTGGCGAATGCGAGTAATTCATCACCACCTGGAACCCCTGTGGATTGCCGAGGGTCAATGATGGCTTCGAGGTTCACATCAATATTGTTTGCCGAGCAGCTCTCACGGAGCACTACCATATGGGAGGTGGTTCAGTAGAAGCATTCGTTAAAAGCGGATACCCGTCCCGATAGGATCTCCACTTGCGCCCGGGTTAAGCTGGGATGGGCGGAGTAGTTGAAATCCATGAAATTTTCCAAGCTTAGATACTGCAAATCGCCGGTGATCATTTGCCGTTTGGCCTCCGGCGGGATCTGCGAAATCGAGCGGTAAATGAATGGCTGCATTTCGTTGCCACCGTACAGGGCCTCACCTTCCGGACCGCCGCCGCTCGACGGGATCGTTTTTGCCCACGCGCCTTCATCTTTGAGAACCGACGGCGTTTCCCGCGAGGGCTCGCCTTGCTGAGCGGGCAACAGGGCGCCGGTGTCGATATTCAAGCCCCGGGCGACGTCATCCAAGTTAGCCAGCCGCGCGCAAATCCCCGCGATCTCAACGTAACGACCTTCGCTAAGGCCATCAGCAATTGCGTCGTCGAACAAATCTTCGGTGATAGCCATCGGCCGCGCGGCAATTGCATCAATGACCAGACGCATGGTCTCGTCAATCAGACCATCGTCGTGTTCGGCGTCACTCGTCGTATTGGCGCCCTGAATTCCGGCGGCAATCCGCGCCCGGCGCGCAGCCTGCGCTATTGAACGCCGCTCAGCGCCATCAAACCAAACGCCCGGTTGGGAAAAGGTGGCGAGTTCCTCGGTGTGAACGGTCTCGGTCTCGGGACCAATCGGAAAATTAGAATTTTCGTACAAAGCCATACTCGCTCTCGGGGATCACCTAATATAGAAAATAACGTTCTCAGAATTCTAGGACCCGAGCAAGGTCCAAAATGTGACATCTTCGCGCGGAGGCGCACCATGAAAGAACAACTAACAATCGGTGAAGCGCTAATTGAGGCTCTCAAGCGAAGAAATGTCCAACACGTCTTTGGCATACCCGGAGATTATGCTCTGGGCTTTTTTGACGACCTGGTAAAAAGCGAGCTTGATCTCATCAACACCTGCGATGAGCAAAGCGCGGGATTTGCAGCCGATGCTTATGCGAGGCTGCGGGGCCTAGGTGTCGTCGCCGTGACTTATGGCGTCGGCGGATTGAAGTTGGTCAACTCCACCGCCCAAGCCTTTGCCGAGCGTTCTCCGGTTGTGGTGATTTCCGGCGCCCCTGGGGTTGGCGAAATCTCAGGCGATGCCCTGCTCCACCATCGTGTGCGAGATTTCGGAACACAAATGCGGGTGTTCTCTGAGGTAACCGTCGCACAGGCCCGCTTGGACGATGCCGAGATTGCTCAGCGCGAAATAGAGCGCGTGTTAGACGCCGCGGAAACTCACAAGCGCCCCATCTACATCGAAGTCCCGCGCGATCAGGTCCATCAGATCGCGGCACCCTCAACCGTCAAACGATTCCAACCCTCCCCCGGCGATGACGCGGCGCTAACCGAAGCCATCGAGGAGGCTACCGAAATGCTCAACACCGCCGCCAATCCGGTGATATTGGCCGGGGTTGAAGTACACCGCTTTGGCCTGCAGGACGATCTCATCGAACTTATCGAGAAATCCCGGATCCCCTTCGCGACCACCATTATGGGCAAGTCCGTGATCAGTGAGGAGCGCGATGGATTCCTCGGTGTGTACGCGGGCGGTTTGTCCCAGGTGGAGGTAAATCGAGCCGTTGAGACCTCGGATTGCGTGCTCAATCTTGGCGCCATGATCACAGACCTTAACACCGGCATATTCACCGCCGCGCTAGACCCAGCGAAAATGATCGCAGCCAGCGCCGACGTGCTTACCATCCGCCGTCATCAGTATGCCAACGTTGACTTGCGTTCATTTTTGCAGGCCTTGTGCAAGGCCGAGCTCGAAGCACGAGATCCGTTGCCCCCGAGTACTCACGCGGGCCCCGCGATTTTTCGCGCCAAAGAAACCACGGCTATTACCGTATCGCGCGTGTTTGACTGCCTCGACGCCGAACTCAGTGACGACATCGTCGTGATCTCGGATCCAGGCGACGCGCTGTTCGGTGCGATTGACCTAACAATCCATTCGCGTTCGGAATTTTTAGCGTGTGCTTACTACGCTTCTTTAGGTTTTGCCGTCCCGGCGGCGATCGGCGTGCAGTTGGCCAACGACAATTGGCGCCCCTTGGTGATCGTGGGCGACGGCGCGTTTCAGATGACTGGCATCGAAATCAGCACCGCGGTCCGCTATGGCTTAAGCCCGATCGTGTTGGTGCTCGATAATTTTGGTTACGGCACCGAGCGTCCCATGCTTGATGGACCGTTTAATGATGTTCACCCCTGGCATATCAGCGCGCTTACGAAACTCATCAACAGCGGACACGCCTTCGAAGTCCTCACCGAGGGTGACTTGGTTGAAGCGCTGGAGGCCGGACTCGCGATGCCAGAAGAACTCGTTCTCATCCACGTGAAACTGGCTAGCGACGACTTTTCGCCAGCGCTGAACCGCCTGACCAGTAATCTCAAGGCGCGCGTTTAATCCGCTTGCGCCGTGGCGTTGCGCATTGCGACCGTCATGATCCGCAACAAGGCCGCGCCTTCTAATACCACACCGATCCCAGTTGATGACCATGAAACCAAAGGAGAACTCATGAACGGCACCATGCCGGGCAAGAATAAACCGGCAACGCCGAGCCCCAAAAACAGACTGGCCAAAATCGAAAGGGCGAAAAAGGACAATCCCGGTATTTCGGCCACTTCAACTACCCTTGTTTCGGCCAATCCCAATCCGCCCAGAAACGCGCTTTAAACGCTTCACATAGGCGCGACAACCGCGGTTCCTGCGCCGCGAAATCCAGCGCCACGCTCGGCATTCGCACGTTTAGATACTTGGCGTTTGCCAAAAACGCGAAGGCCGTCGCATCGAGCGTCGAAGGCTCATCAAAGAAGAATTCCTTGTCATCTAGCGTTTCGGCTATCGCCCTGAGCGCTGCTATCGTCTTGCGGTCACGGTAATCAGCGTCCAATCTCGCGCCACCCTGACCCCAGCAATCACGTTTCACTTGTGAACGCACCATAAGCGGCACAATCGTACTCATGGGGAAAGGCAGATGCGAAAAGTAAGCCTCGCGTAAAAGTTTCCAGTTTCCGTCGATCAACCAACGATCGTGCATCATGGTGAAATAGATATCCTCCTCAAACGTCCGCTGAATGAGCGTCGCCAAGGATTGCTGGTGGTCGGTCAGGTGCCCATCGAGATTGATGCCGCGTTCTTTTGACAGGTGCTCAATGATGAGCGTGCTATCCGCCAAGTACTCGCCACCTGAGACTTCGATGTAAGGCGCCTTTTTGGTGTTTGACTTTGGCGCCATCGCAATCGATTGAGCCTTATAAGGGATCCCCGCCATCTTCAACCAAGCCTCGACCTTCATGCAGAAAGGGCTGCCATTGGGGATCCCCATCGCAGGCGCATACTGCCAAAGGATCACGTGATCTTCATTCATCGGCTTATCTCTTTTGCAAATTAGTTCATCGTCACCTGAAGTTGCTCGATACCTAATACAAAGGTGCCAAAACGCTTTCGAGGTGGGGCGCTGTTGTTCAGCTCAATAGAACGCACTCGGCGCGCAAGCTCTTCGAACATCACGCGAATTTCAAGGCGTGCCAGATGCGAGCCCAAACAGTGATGACGGCCGTAACCTCCGAAGGCGAGGTGGCGATTGGGATCTCGATAGATGTCAAAAACCTCTGGATTGTCGAAAACCGCAGCATCCCTGTTACCCGATTCGAACAACAAGACAAGCTTATCGCCAGCCTCAATGGTTTGACCATCGAGAGCAGTTCGCGCCGTCGCGGTGCGCGCGATAGTTTTAACCGGAGTTACCCAGCGCAACATCTCCTCGATCGCGGTTTCCATCAACTTCGGGTCGTCGGCGAGTTGTTTTAGGCCCAATGAATGGGTCAGCATCGCATGTAAACCGCCGGTAATGACGTGCCGCGTTGTTTCATCGCCGCCCACCAGCAGCAGCAAGGCTTCATGCATACGGTCGCCTTCTCCCAAAGACTCACCGAGCACCTTGCCTTGGACAATCGCGCTTAGAATGTCATCGCCAGGTGATTCCCTGCGTTTGTCGAACCACTCGCTGATATAGGTTCGAAACTCTGCGGCGGCTTGATAAACCTGTTGCTCGAAGTCCGGCGGCATGTTGACGATACCGGTAGCGATGAGATCCGACCAATGCAGAAGCTTTTCGAAGTCCGCTTCCGGCAAATCCATCATGCGACCGATCACCATCATCGGCAGCGGCATCGCAAGGTCACGAACCACGTCGCAGTGTTTACGCTCTAACGCGCGGTCGATTAAGCGTATGACGATCTCGCGCGTGTAATCCTCATAGCGCTTGACCGCCGTCGGCGTAAACCGCCGGCGAGTCAGGGCGCGGCGTTCCAAATGCTCTGGCGCATCCTTGTTAATCATCGAGGGTACCGGCGGCGCGTCCGCTCGTGAACCGCCGCCCGAGGCGTATAACTCGCTACTCGTCGCCACCAAGCGGATATCTTGGTAGCGCGTGATCCCCCATGCCCCCTGCGTATCCCAAGTTTTGGCCGAGGCATCCCAATACACTGGCGCATGTTCACGCATCCACGCATAACGGTCGAATGGATCTTGATGAAAGTCGGGATCAAGGATTGCAATATCCCGGCGTTTGTCGTGTTTCCCCTTGTCCATCATCGGCCAGCGCAGCACGCCTGCCAAACCGGATCTTCACCCCAACGTTCGGCGAGGAAGTCGATTAAAACTCTGATCCGTTTCGGTAAGTGACGGGTATTTGGGTAAACGGCCCAGACATTGAGATCAAACCAATGATGATCTTCAAACACGGGAATAAGGCGTCCTGCTTCAACATCTTCGTGGCAGATAAAGTTCGGTTGCTTGATAACCCCGAGACCGTCCCGCGCCGCGCTGGCAATGTAATCGCCGTTGTTGGACAGCAAATACGCGGGCACGCGAATACTTTCATTTTTGCCGCGCGGGGTTTTATATCGCCAGGTAGTCGGAACGTAAGCGTAGTGAATACCGCGGTGCTGTTCCAAGTCCGCTGGCTTTTTGGGAAGTCCATGCGTTTGCCAGTAATCCGGGCTAGCTAAAACCATCCCGGTGATCGGGGCAAGGCGCCGGGCCATAAGCCTGGAATCCTTGAGTTCGGCAATCCGGATAGCAAGATCGAAGCCCTCTTCAACGAGATCGATATGTCGATCGTTGAACTCAAGCTCGAACTCGATCTCCGTATGGATTTTAAGAAATTCATTGATAGCGGGGCCCAGGTGGCGGGTGCCAAAAACCGTCGGGCCAGCCAATCGGATCTTGCCGGTGAGGGCCGCTTCCTCTGAAACAACGAGTGCTTCGGCTTCTTCAAGCTCGCCCAACAGGCGCACGCTTTCATCGTAATAACGCTGCCCGGCATCGGTGAGCGTCATCCGCCGCGTGGTGCGATTAATCAGTTGTACCTTCAACCGGGTTTCGAGGTCACTGAGCCGCCGGCTAATCGCAGATTTAGCCACGTGACTGGAATCCGCCGCGCGCGTGATGCTGCCGGCATCGACGACACGAACGAAATTGCGCATTTCCTCAAATCGATCCATTGTTGCTGATATGAGAACAATAATTTCTATGATTGATTATTTATCACCAATCGAACGATGTCCATACTTCTCCCCAAGCTCTGAAGGCACTAGGCCTTCACCAGAAAACCAGGAGAATCAACATGGCTAAAAAAATCGTAACCCAACCCTTCGTTAGCGCCGGTTTGAAGGTTCTTGCGCTGGCATTCATCGTCCAAGCCGTACTGGTAACCACCCCAACCCATGCAAGCGCTGCCGCTTCTGAAGCGCAATCGATTGAACGCGCCGCTTAGCCCCTGGCAGCGCTTTCCCCACGGGCGCCAGCCTACTGCCGGCGCCCGACCCTATCGCGCTAAAACACGATTGGCAGTTCCAAGTGTTGCTCGTAGATAAAGTCACGATGGGCTTTGAGTTCGCCACTAAGCGCTTTTTCGATCAATGGATCGTCATTGCCGTAGGGTCCACGAAAGGCGTCAGCCATCGGGCAGCGCTCTGGCGGCATCGGCGCCAGAAAGTTGCAGGTGGTTGACCAATAGATATCGAGCGCCGATAGGGACTCACCGAGCAGGTAGCGCCGGTTTTTTGCCTGCTGACTTACCAACTGCTCGTGCAAGCTTGTGAGGATATCTACGATCCGCCCTGGCGCACGATCAGCGGCATTTTTACTGTAACCGTACTTGCCGCCCAAGTGCTGCCACACCGACCTTTGCGGATCGTTGGCGGGCAGCGTCGCCAATGGACCAATCGCCATCAAATGCCGCTTGTTCCAAACTAAACCTTGTTCGCCCAACAATTCATTCGCTAAGCCGAACATCAAAATACGGTCAGCGATATTTCGTGGGATCAGCGGCGGCTCTGGGTTTAATCGCTCGGCCAAATTTAACTGCGCGATCCAGCTCGACTTGGGCAACTCGTCATTCCATGCGACCACCGGCGCCGACGCCTGCCCCGACCAGGCGATCAATTCGCTTTGGGTCCCGCCCATACGAAACGCGAGGTCATTTTCCCCGTGGTCCGCGGTATGCGCTCGCACGTACGTGAGGTCCTTCACGTGAAA
The DNA here is from genome assembly GCA_039030125.1 of Pseudomonadota bacterium. Classification (GTDB taxonomy): domain Bacteria; phylum Pseudomonadota; class Gammaproteobacteria; genus JBCCEV01. The sequence goes on from JBCCEV010000011.1 coordinate 7,643, forward strand.
CACGCCCTTGCAGGCTTCGCGCCACGGCCCCGGGATCGGGTACGCCCCCAAAACGATGCGCAGCCCAGACATTTCACGAGCTTTCGCCAAGGACACGTAATCAAGTTTCAGATCGGTGATTTCGATCGCCATGCATCCCCCCTGCGGGGAGAATCTCCCCGAATAGATCTGATACCTTAACCGGGATCGGGCCCGCCGGCACGACGCCCAGCGGCGTTTGGTTACATTCGCACAAAAGAGGGGAAAAAAATGTTCGTCGCGACAAAAGACAAAGTCCTACCCACCGCAATGATTGGGTCTTTTCCGAAACCCGCATGGTTTACCGAGAACCTCAACGGCCGCCCATTCAAAGTCGCAATGAGCGACTCGCAATACCGGGAACAGTATCTTGACGCGGTGCGTTGTTACGTTAGCGAGCAAGAACAAGCGGGGCTCGACGTACTGGTCGATGGCGATTCGCGTAACGACCTGGAAGTCGGCGGCCGCTCATGGTTCTTCTAAACCAAAGAACGACTGAATGGAGTTTAAGGCTTCAAGGATTCGTCGCACTTTCTCGACTACGGGGGTATGAAACCCGGTCATATTCTTTACGAGGTCCAAGAGGCCTGGCATCCGCCCGCTGTTAAGAATGAAATCACGGGCGGGCCGCTGCATTTTGCGGAGATCTGGAAAACAGCCCAGAAGATGTCCCGCAAACCGGTCAAGTTCGGCAATATCTGTGCAACCTGTTTGCCGATGATGCTATGGAATGAGCATTACGCCAGCGATCGCGAAATGATCATGGATATCGCTGCCGCCTTGAATGAGGAATACAAAGCGCTTGCAGAGGCTGGTTGCCCGGTGATCCAAATTGAAGAACCGGTGCATCATTTCAACTGCCAGATGGAACCCCCTTGTAGCGACGAGGATTTGGCCTTTTACACCAAAGCGTTCAATCGCCAAACGGAAGGCGTGAACACCGAGATCTGGGCGCATACTTGCTGGGGAAACCCCAATCAACAGAGTTTTTACTGGGAGCGTCCCAGCTACGAGCGCTCCCTGCCGTTCTTTTTTGAAATGAATTGCGATGTGATCGATATGGAGTGTGCTTCCAACTCCGCACGAGATGCCGCCTTGCTCAAACATATCAATTGGAACGAAACCGAAAAGAAAATCGGCATTGGCGTTGTCGATCACACCCGCACCACGGTTGAATCTCCTGAACAGGTCGCCGATACCATCCGCCGGGCGCTGGAATACATTCCCCAAGACCGCCTCATCGTGACGGCCGATTGCGGCTTCGGTCGCGAAGGACTTTCGCGTCGGATCGCGTTCTACAAATGTGTGTCCTTGGTGATGGGTACCAATATCGTCAAGGCCGAGTTGGGGCTCGAACCAGCGTATGTCGCCGCGGCGGATCAGTCCTACGCTTTTTGAAAGCAAACCGCCGTGCTCACGGCAACCAATGGGAGCTATTCCTCAGCGACCGAATAGGCGAACTGTGGCCTTTCCCCGTTTGCGCCTTGTGATGCCGGCGTCGTCATACCTCGCAGCCGCAATTTGCCGCACTCCCCTTTGTGGGCACTCCCCTTTGTGGGCACTCCCCTTTGTGGGCACTCACCGCAGCGGATACGTCACCCTGCTGCCCGCGACCTCCGTCAGACGTTAGAAGTGCAGCGGGCCCGCGAGATCCGCAAATTCTGTATCCAACAAATGATGGTGCCGATACCACCTTTGGAAGGCCGCCATGCTTTGTTGATAGCTGATGGCTGGGCGGTAGCCTAGATCGGTCCGTGCTCGTTGGATCGAGGGGACCACATCGCGGAGCTGGTGGGCCGATAGAGTGATATCGATATCGTTATTGGCGTGGCGGTATTGGATCTCAGCCGCGCCACCGAGATTACGCCGTAAGGACTGTTCAAATCCGCCGCCAATCCGCCCAACGGCGCTTCGCACGCCAACATCAAATTTTTCAATCATCGGATCTTTGCGCAACGCCTCACGCACATCGCTGGAGATAACGTGTTTAAGACTTTTCAGGATTGACGACCGCGGTACCGGCGGCGGGACCGCAAGATTTGCAAGGGTCTCACGGTTTAACGTTCGCGGCGTTGCGCCGGTGACGACTAAAGTCTGGAGATCCCCAATAAGCTGATGCCAGGTGAGCGGCTCACCGTCGGTGATGAAGTAGCGTCTGGCCTTCTCCGTGCCACACGCCAACGCGCGCACACACGCATGCGCTAGATTCATACCGTCAACCAGCACGCAAGGCGCCGCTTTTTCGACTAAAGCAAAACGTCCGCTATTAAGCGTGTTCACTAAGGCCAGCCAATAGCTAGAGTAAACACCGGACACATTCGGTGGCACCAGGATCACGGCGGGCAATCCCGAAGCTGCCGCTGCTTCGACCAGTTCATCTTGCTTGAGCTTCAGCGCTCCATATTCGTTAAGCGGATTACTTCGTGGATCGCTCTCCGTCAGAACGCGCGGCGGATCCCCGAATACCATAATGCTGCTCAGGTGAACAAAACCCTTGACGCTCGCTTGACCCGCCGCGCCGAGAGAGTTTTTGAGCCCATCAATCATTAAGGCATCATCGCCGCGGGCACAATTAATGACGTATTCGCAGCCGTTCAACAGTTCGTCCACCGATCCTCGGTCAAGAAGATCAACCTGGCGCCGCTCCACATCGGCTTGCAATAAACGCCAGGCGTTACCGGGGCTGCGGTATTGGGCGACAACTTCGAAATCACCCAGCGCGAGAAGTTCTTCAACGACCGTGCAACCGATCGCGCCGGAGGCGCCAAGCACAACAACACGGCTCATTGACTTGCACCTTCGCGAGCGTACCAAGTGTGCTTCTCGACCTCGGCATTGGCATAAAGCTCTTCAATCAACTGTACCGAGAGCGCTGACTGACGCCCGTCGACCCGAGGTGGCGTACCGTTGATGCATGCCATTGCAAAATCCTCGAATTGCAGCGCGTAAGACTCGACCCCCGGCTCAAAAACCGGTCGGTGGCGAGGCGCTATGATTTGTTTAATCGAGGGGTTTTCGTGAGGGAAAAAGAACAGATCAGACTCGTCGAATTCTCCCAGTGCCAATAGTCCTTCGGTGGTCTCGATGACGGTGCCAGCGGCGACGCTAGCGGTCTTGGAATACGTCGCCAGACCTGAAATTTGTTGCTCGTCACAGGTAAATTCAAAAGAACAACGACAGTTGGATTCAGGACGATCTAGCGCATCGACTATCATCCGCATTGATTTCGGATATCCCCAAAAATGCAGCATTCGGTCCAGAAAGTGCGTACCCACGACCGCCAGGACCCCACCCCCGGCAACATCGCGATCGAGGTTATAGACACTGACGGGCGACCACCCGCCGGCGATCCCCAGGCGATTGATAAAGCGCTTCGCCGGACCAAACGTTTGATCTCTTAACAATTGCTCGAGGACCACCATCGAGTCTCTAAAGCGCGTGGTGTAAGCCCCGGCCAATATCAAGCCATTGTTTTCCGCGAGCTCAACAAGTCCTTGTGCCTCCAAGGTGCTGCTTGCAATGGGTTTCTCAACTAGTACCGCTTTGCCGGCTTCCAGGCAGATCCTTGCCAGCGCGAAATGCGTGTCATTGGGTGTCGCAATGATTGCCGCATCGATGTGATTGAGGACCATTTGCAAATCTTCCGCCACCAGCGCTTGGCTCCGGTATTCGTCCGCCAGCCACTGTGCTCGGGAGCGGTCGCGGTCAACGATCGCGGTGAGCTCGGCCAACGGCGATCCGACGACGGCGCCGATGTGCGCGCGCTCTGCAATTCGGCCAGCGCCGATAAGACCTACTTTCAGCAAATCCGTCGTCGCCATAAGCACCTACACCTCATAGCCGAACGCGGCCAAATCGATGTCGACCAACTCTGCCAGTGCGCGGTTGCTGGCCGCGAATTCTCCGGCCGCCGCGCGATCAATGGCATCATTTATTGAGTTGCCGATCCTGCGATCGAGCCACTGGGGCTGAATCTTCGGCGGCTGATCGATGAGCTTTGATAAACGCCATTCAATGCCGCGGATTGCAAAAATGCTGTAGGCGTTGAGGTCGTCCGCGCGGATGAAATAATTCAAACGCCGCTGCACGGCCAACCAACTGGGCGCGCGCCGCGCGTTATCGCGCCGATTTGGCACCGAAATTTGATGGTCCGATTTAACCCCTGCATATTCGCAGATATCCTCGAGAAAGCTCTCGGGCTGCTGCGCAAATTGCTCGTAGGCAAGTACTCTCACGTTTTCGACGCCGAAAAGACGTTGATACAGCTCAACGAGTCGATGGTAGCGGAAATGCCCCAGTCGAAACGGTGGTATCGCGTAGCGCGTGGGCGGATTGAGAAAGGTTTCAATGCCACATGCGCCGCCTTCCCGCACATATTCATCGTAGACGGAGTACAACACATCGCGTTGCTCTCGCACGACAATCAGGATCTTCGCGGCGGGGAAAACCGCCGCCAGTCGCTCGGCGATTTCCTTTGAATCGAAGCCGCCCGAAAAAGGATTACCCGATAAACGCTCGTCGGATATCACCGGTATCCGGTCATTGGCGGATGCGTCCTCGACTTGCGCAATCAGATCAGCTGCATCGTGCCGGTCGAATTCCAGCGCGCTCGGGTGCACGAGTGCGGGCCGCGCAGCAAAATTTTTTGCAAGGCGTTCGAAACCGAAGCGAGGATCATCAAAAAAACGTTTCTGCAACCATGTTGAGCCCGTCTTGTGATAACCCACATGCAGCAGTAATCGTTGCTCCCCCAACGTTTAATCCCTTTTTTGCGGTCTAGGTTGATGCGATCGGAAGACGTTGCTTTAGCGCGTGGAAGGCCTTGCCGCGTTCGTTATCATTCAGGCCGAACAGCAGCGACACCATCGCCACGGCTACGAGTGCCAATAGCGAACCAGCAATTAGCGAGCCCCAACTATGGATCCTGATCACGCTTTGAATTGCCAGCACCGCACCATAGGTCCCAGCGGCGGCAATCACGCCGCGTCCGTAGACTTGGATCATAAACGTTCGAAATCGAATGCCGTACATGTGGCAGGTGGTGCGCGGTATCCATACACCTTGCACAATAACTGCCGGGACCAGCGTTCCCAAAACAACGCCCCACAAGCCGAAGGGCCCTATCAAGGTGATACTTAACACCAGGTTCAAACAGGCTTCGACGAAGACCATCTTGGCGAGGTGGGACTGGCGCCGGGAGGCAAAATAAACCTGAAAACTCACCCGCTGAATGCCGGCCACCGCGGCGCTAAACACCAGAACGGAAGCCAGCTCCGCGGATGACGGATAGTCGGCCGGGCGCGATTCCTCGCCTATCCAGAGCTCGAAAAAAGGCGCGGCGAATGCGCTCACACAAACAATCGCGGGAAAAGCGAGCAGACTGATAAACCGCGCGCCGTTAAGAAAATAAGTGATCATTTTCTCGTCGTCGCCCTGCGCATCGAACTCGGCCATTGCCGGAAAAAAAACCCGTCCTATGGGCATGAAAATTTGTAAAAAATAATCCATCAAACTGGCGGCTAACGCGAAGGGTGTGATCGCGGCGGGGCCGAGGAAGATCCCGATCACCAATGCATGCGTGTAGGTAACCACCTGCCAACTACTGCGAATCAAGAGGTTCCAAAAACCATAACCCAAGATCTCTTTGACGCGAGCGCGCCGAAAAAGACGAAAAGAGAGGGAGAGCTCAGGAAGGATCCGGAAGGCGACCAACATGCGGCTGATGTAGTCGAGCAAATTAATCGCAAAATGAATCACCGCCAAATGCAGCAGGCCACCCCCACCGGTTAGCACTTTGGCGACCACAATCGCGTATAGAATCCGGGTTGAAATTCCAATGACGTTTGCCAGATCGAAACGTTGAGTCGCGGGGAACGCCGCGGTAAAAGGAAAAAACGCGAACTGCATGCACATCGCCGCGCCGAGAATAATCAGCGCCGGGCGGACATCCGTGAGTTGCGCCGCACTCAGATCAACAAACAAATGAATTGACGCCGCAACCGCGCATGTAACGACCATCAAAACCCCGGCAAAAGCGAGCAGCAAGACAAATCCCGTGCTGGCGAATTCATTGAGCGTTCGAAAATCGCCGAGCGCGCGATAGCGCGAGTAATATTGGGTTAGGGCCGCGCTGGTGCCGGCATCGAGCAATCCGTAATAACCACTAATGCTCATCAGCAAGACCCAGATCCCGTATTCGATGGGACCTAAGCTCGTCACCACAATGGGCGTGAGGAAAAAAGTGACCGCGACATGGACGGCGAATCCCGCCCAATTGCTGGCGATATTGCGCGCGATTACGCTAAACGCGGACACGGCGCTTACCGGCAACAACTCTCAACGCAGATCGCGTGACAATGAAGGGCCCGGATACAGCGGTTTCGGCCGACCGAACGCCCTGGGTAACCCCGTTATAGCTAGGGTGTCGGCGTCGGATGCTCCTGCCACCAGCGGGCAATGGACTGGCGGACTTCGCCAGCATGGAAACGCGCGACCTGATCGGTGGGGGCCAATGGCTCCTGATAAAAGAAATCCGGAAGTTCGTCATCAACTTCGGTAAAGCCGGCCGCTTCATTAAACTGCCATTCATACTTGAGTGCTTCGCGGCCCAGATCGTAGAAAAAACTGTCGTCGAAGGAAGTGCCTAAAGCCGCATTGATCGACTCCGTCACGAAATCCGTATTGACGTTGGTCACGGACCGACCGAAAACGCACAGCCCGAGCGAATCCGCGGCCGCGCACAGCACCTGCATTTCCATGCTCATGTCGACCAGTTCATCAACGCCCTTTCCGCTGCACTCATACTTGGGCGCATTGCCGGTGGTGTGATCGGCACCTTGCGCGGTCGCCATCATGGAAATTCCCGTCACTTCGATCACGCGCGGGTCGTAGGCGCTGATCGCCTGGTTCTTGATGACCGGCGTGCGGGCAACTTTGAAATGCTCGCCGACCCGGCCGGTTCCCGAAGCGTAAATTCGGCCTTTCTCACTCCCTGCGCGGATCTCCTCCAGCACTCCGCCGAGGAACTTCACGTCCCCGAATTCAGCAAGGCCGGCGTCGAGGAGAACGCCCATCATCGCGCCCGTTTCTATCGTATCGATACCTAGATCGTTGGCGACCGCATTAAGCCTCGCTAGCTCATCGGGATCGGTGATGCCGCAGTTGGTCCCCATGAGCCCCAGGGTTTCGTACTCCACCGGCGAGGTAATCTCATTGCCATCTTTGTCGACATAAACATTGCTGCATTCAATCATGCAGCCGGGCATGCAAGCATGCGAGGTCTCGCCGCCCCGCTCGCCGTTGCGTTGGCGAATAAAGTCGCCGCCCATCTTCAAGGTATCAACATCAATGTCGACTTGTGTTCCAGAAGTGAAGTTGTTGACCGGCAAGCCGCCAACGTAATTCGTGTAGTCGGCCATCATCGCGGTACCGTAATTCTTAAGCGCGTCGATGGCTTCATCGGTACGCAACATGGCGTTGTATTTCTTCACGCCTTGAATGACCTTCTTGCGATCGTGAAAACTGGGAAATTTATCCATGTCACAGACAATCGCTTTCACCTTCTTGGAGCCCATCACCGCACCCACACCCCCGCGAGCCGCCAAGCGGGCGGGGCGTTTGTCGGTATCGCTCATTGAGATCCCCGCAAGCAAACCCTGATATTCGCCAACCGGCCCGCAAATCGCGAGCGAGACCTTTTGGCCATATTTCTCATGGAGCAACTCGGCAGTCTCAAACGTGCCCTGCCCCAAGTATTCCGTGCCGGACTCGAATGCGATCTCGCCATCCTTTTTCAGGTGTATCACGACCCAATCGTCGGCAACGCCGTAGAGGGTGAATCCAGAAATGAGTAACTGGCCCATCGCCAGGCCAAATGAGCCGCCCGCGTTGGCCTCCTTGATGCCACCGGTTAAGGGGCTCTTGCAGCCCACACTCGTGCGGTTGGCATTCGACCAGTTTGACCCTGCGAAAGGCCCCGCGGAGAAAATCAATGGGTTGTCCGGACCGAGGGGATCAACTTTCGCGACATCTTGTTCAATGAGCGTTTTCGCAATGAAGTAGCGCCCGGCGCGAGCCGCTTGCTCTCCCGAGAACGTTTCTTCGCGGACGTTTTGCGCGCCTAAATCGATGTGCAGGTACTTGCGCATGGCGAGCGACCCTCGTGGTGTTGGTAAGCCAGATCTCTAGATTATACCTGTTATAAGGCAGGGTACTTGACCTCGCTTACCACCGCCCGACAATGCCCGCTTGCCCATCGGATTTAGCCTGGAGCCACTATGAGCGCCGGTAAACGCTTACCTGCCACCCCTGAACCAATGCATGAATGGCGCGTTGCCAGCGGCCTAACCCTCGCCGGCGACGCGTGGGGCGACCCCGATGGACCGCTGATTCTGCTGCAGCATGGCGGCGGTCAAACGCGTCACGCTTGGAAGGGCGCGGGCATGGCGTTGGGCGCCGCTGGCTATTATGCGATTGCCTTCGACGCCCGCGGGCATGGCGATTCCCAATGGTCGCCAGACGGCATTTATGGGCAGGACCCCATGGTCGAAGACCTCATCAGCCTCATTGAAATCCTCGGTAACAAGCGGCCCGTACTCGTCGGCGCGTCGATGGGCGGCGGCGTGAGCCTGGTCTCGATTGGTGAGGACCGCGTGGATGCGACCGCTTTGGTGCTGGTCGACATCGGACCGCGCGTGGAACCGCAAGGCGTGCAGCGCATACTGGACTTTATGCGTCACAAGCCTGATGGATTTGACTCGCTGGAGGAGGTTGCCGAGGCCATCGCCTCCTATCAGCCGCATCGCAAAAAACCCAAGGACCTCTCCGGGTTGGCGAAAAATCTCCGCCAAGGAGATGACGGTCGTTTTCGATGGCATTGGGATCCGCGTTTTCTCATTCAACGGCGAGATATGGATAAGCGCATGAATCGAATGGAAACCTGTTCGCGCAATCTGAGGTTACCCACTTTGCTCGTGCGCGGGGGGCTGTCGGACGTATTAAGCGAAGACGGCGCGCAGGCGTTTCTTGAGATGTGCCCGCACAGCGAATACGTCAACGTCACCGAAGCTGGTCACATGGTAGCGGGCGACCGCAACGATATCTTTGCCAACGCGGTGATCGATTTTCTCTCGCGCACGGTACCGGTCCACGGCGAGCCGCTGCAGAAACCACATGCGTTAAACCCAGCGGATGGCGATGCCGGACTTTCGGATATCCCCTAGACTCAACCCAGTTTCAAGTTGGTGGCGTGTAATCAATGTTCGCGGCAATGCGCATCGCCTCGAGCGCTTCGTCCATATCGTAAAGTGGCGTCACCTGGGTTTCTCCGACACCACCAGCAACGTCGGAAATGGCCACTGCCATCGCGTGCGCATCATCGGGAAGCTCAACAAGGATCACGGCATCCCACTGACCAAACGTGAACCAAAAATCCACCAACCGACCGCCGAGCTTTTGCATGATAACGGCGGCTTGTGGACGCCTGTCCTGCGGATTGTTCGCCAGACCTTGAGCGCTAGCGATGTTGTAACGAATTTGAATCATGTAATGGCGCATGGTGCTCAACTCCTTCGACCTCTGCTCACTCTAGCTCAGCGACCCAGCGGTGACACGCTCTGCGGCCCATCAGCGGTAACCGCCGCGACCCGATCCAAGCGCAAGCACAGCCCGGCGGCGATTGTGCAGCGCAAAGCTATCCATCACCGCGCCGTTGGGACACGAAGCGAATACGCGCCAAGCAACACGGTAGGGGCGGCCGAGGTCTGGGAAGTCCGTGCTCACTGCATGCCGCTTGCAATCTTCACGAGCAGACCAAGCCGAGTACCCACCCTGCCCATACAAACACTCACTTTGGCGAGGTCGCCGCTGCGGCGTCGCCAAGGCCGCGCGTTCGAGGCGGGCGCGTTCGAGGCGGGCGCGGGCGAAAAGCTTGAGTCGCTCGATACCGGCGGAGTTCGGGGTAAGCGCGGCATCAAGCGCGCAAGATTTCGCTAGGGCAGAAATTTCAACTCGATGTCTTGGAGAATAGTGTTGGCCCATCCATACCTTTCATCGCCCTCCCCGATCACCCCTGTCTCGGGTGTTGTTCCCCCAGCTTGCTTAGCGAAAAAGATCGGCGAGGTGACGGGGTAGTACCCGATATCACGAATCTCATTGAGCGTCAGAATGAACCCCTTCATCAATAAAGTGCCCTGATCATCGCGAGGCATCGAGGTCGTCGCCGTGCGGACCAAGCCGTCGTCTGAACGTATATGCAAATGCAGAACACCGAGATTAGGCGGGATCGACACGTGGCCGCCAAAGTTGTACTCAAACGCCTTTCCAGAGGACGCCTGGTTACGCTGCGTTTCGGTGAATCCCAAGGCGCACAGCGAATCATCCCAGCGGATCTCGAGGTAGCTCGCGATCAGTTGCGCTGGCCTATCGAAGGATCGTCGAAAGCCCGTGTAAATACCGACGAAATGCTCAACCGCCTGGCGCTGATAACCGCCCAAAGATCTGGGTGCGACATCCGCGCTTGCGCCCTCATCGGTGAGCGCAATCCCTAGCGCTCCCTCGATCCACTTTAGCGTTTGATTGCGCACCGGCTTGCCAGCTCGTAACCGATCGATGGTTTTTCGATCGACCCCCGCCTTGAGCGCCAGATCTTGAGACGACATGCGCTTTTCGCCCATCTGCGTGGCAACGCGTTGAGCGATAACTTGCCAGTTCAATGCCGTCATAGATTTTCGAGAAGTGTGATCCCCGGCTTAAGTCTACGGAATGTTGCCCAACTTTGTCCGTTTATCGACACATTGCGGCTTTTTGACCAACAACCCAAAGCGCGAATTCGCACGCCCTTCCAACTCCTGCCCCCTTAAGTCCCAAGTGGCTGCCTAGGCTGTATTGGTCTTTAACTTAGGGGTCACTTGATGCACAGCTTAAAACGATTTCTAGCCGCCGTTAGCCTTTGTTGCGCCGCGAATGTCGGTGCTGAGACCGCCGATTTTGGTCCCGCCGTTGACATCAATGAAGTCAAAGCCGGCAGCCTGCTATTGCAAGGGCAAGAGGCGTATCACCAAGCGCCAAGGGTGGATACTGAGGTCTCAATGCGCATTACCGGCATGATCGCGCGGGTCGCGGTGAGGCAATCCTTCACGAATCCGACATCTGTGTGGACCAACGGGGTCTATGTATTCCCGTTGCCGGAGGACGCGGCCGTGGACCACTTGAAAATGAGCATTGGCGAACGTGAGATCGAGGGGCAAATCGAGGAGCGCGAAGCGGCCCGTAAAACCTTCGAGGTCGCCAAAGCGGCCGGGAAAAAAGCCTCGCTCGTTGCCCAACAGCGCCCCAACATTTTTACCAACACCGTGGCTAATATCGGTCCAGGTGAAACCGTCACGGTCGCTATCGAATATCAGCAAACGCTGGGCTACGAGAAAGGGAAATTCTCGATCCGCTTCCCCATGACCATTGGCATTAGGTACATCCCAGGTTCCGCACGGCTCACTGGTTTTGATGGCGGCGGCTGGGCCTTCAATAGTGATCAAGTCCCCGACGCCAGCACCATCACACCGCCTGTGACGGAGACCCATGAAGGACATCGTAACCCGGTCAGCATGACCGTCGAACTCAATGCCGGTTTCCCGGTGCAAGAAATTGCAAGCCCCTACCACGATGTACAGGTCACTAATATTGGCCGCTACCGCTATCGCGTGGATCTTTCCAAAGCAACGATCGCCGACCGCGACTTCGTGTTGTTTTGGCGGCCACAACCTGAACACGCCCCGCGCGCCGCGTTATTTAACCAGCAGGCCGAGGACGGCACCTATGGATTAATGATGGTGATCCCACCGGAGGAACAATGGGTACAGCAAGCGACACTGCCGCGCGAGATTATTTATGTGATCGACACCTCCGGCTCGATGAGCGGGACGTCGATTAATCAAGCGCGGCGTGCGCTGCTTTACGGATTGTCGCGTTTGCGCGGAGAGGATCGCTTTAACGTTGTTCAGTTCAACAGCCATACCAGCGCCTTGTCCCCGCAAGCCCTACCAGCATCGGCCGCCAATTTAAGCAAGGCACAACACTACGTAAGCTCCTTAAGCGCAAACGGCGGCACCGAGATCGCTTCCGCGCTGACCCAGGTACTCACGGGTGAGGAAAATCCGCAGCGCGTGCGGCAAGTCGTTTTTTTGACCGACGGCAGTGTCGGCAATGAAGCGAGATTGTTCGAAATCATTGAGCAGAGGCTCGCCGACTCGCGCCTGTTTACCGTCGGCATTGGCTCCGCTCCCAATAGCCATTTCATGCGGGAAGCGGCGAGCATTGGACGTGGGACCTTCACCTATATCGGCAAAGTCGATGAAGTTGAAACAGAGATGGGCGCGCTATTCGACAAACTTCAATATCCAGTCCTGTCCAATGTGCGCCTGGAGTGGGCGAGCGGCAACGATGGCGATTACTGGCCCAACCCCATCCGCGATCTTTATATTCACGAACCGTTAGTGGTGAGTTATCGCCTCGATACCCCGGAAAAAAGCGTCCGTGTGGCCGGTCAGTTAGCCGGACAAAGCTGGCACCAGGATCTGACCATCAACGGCAGCGCCAAAGCGGCAGGATTAGATGTACTTTGGGCACGCAAAAAAATTGCGAGTCTTTCGCAAAGCCTGAGCCGCGGCGCACCCCGCGATGCGGTGACAGCGGCGATCACCCAATTGGGCCTCAAACATCACATCGTAACCGCGCATACCAGCTTGGTTGCGGTCGATGTCACCCCAACCCGCCCAGCCGGAGAAACGGCAAACGACGCGCACATCCCCCTGAAGAAACCGAGCGGCTGGACCATGGCTACCTCGCCGACGCGACTCCAACACGCGCGGCTCCCGCAAACGGCGACGCCAGCGCTCCTGTATTTGCTGCTTGGCGCATTGTTCAGCGTCGTCGGCCTGCTGACCCACCGCGGACTCTGGATTCGATAAATGCGACGTTATCGGTCTTATCTTGGCGTAGCGCTAACAATCCTCGGTTTAAGTTTCACCGCCAATGGTGGCTATATTCACCTGAAAGCAAATTTGGCTCAGTATCTAATCGAGCGCGCATGGAACAAAAACGCCGAGGGCTCCAAACATCAGCCCTGGCCGTGGGCCGACACCACGCCGTTAGCCAGGCTCATTTTCCGGCGCCAAGGCGTGGCGATGATTATTCTTGATGGCGCGAGCGGACGGAATCTGGCGTTCGGACCGACTCATTACAGCGGCACACCATTGCCAGGGACTAACGGCAATACGGTGATCACAGGTCACCGCGATACTCACTTTGGCCTCCTGTCTGCGGCGCAAATCGGCGACCTGATCGAAATCGAAACTCACCAGCACAAGCTCAGCTACCGGATTACAGAAATCGGCGTTGTGCATGAATCGGAAAATCATGTTCTCGATGACCTCGGCAAGAATGTCCTTACCCTGATCACCTGTTACCCTTTCAACGCTATCGAGCCAGGGACACAATGGCGCTATGTGGTTCGCGCGACGCAAAACCAACACCAGGTTTGACCCGAGTTCACTGGGGTTCGTTGAAGCTCGCTGGCTGTTGTGTATTCTTTTGTGGGGCGGCGCCGCACACGCGACCTACTTTGACGACGTCGGTTATACGGCACTCGCCAACACGCTAGGCGGCACCCTGCCCGAAGGGACCGGCCACACGGTCGACCAAATTGAAGCCTCGGTCAGCGCGCCCGAGAATACCCCCTTGTATTTGGCTGATCCTGCAGACCCGGCGTTCGCGGTGACTTTGATCAGCGATGCATCAGGCCTGAACAACAGCACGTTTTCCGGACACGCGACCAGCGTCGCAAAACGTTTCGCCAGCGCCCAAGGATCGCTAACACCAGCCTTGTCCTCGATTGATGGCTATTACGTCAACGATTGGTTAACCAGCGTCTTATTTGCAGGTACGACGTTGACGCCGCTGCTCGGCACCGGCGAGACCGCCAACCATAGCTGGGTCGGCAATGCGAGCACGGCGGCGGAAAACCTTGAGCTGCTGCAACGCTTAGACTGGCTGATCAATGAGTCTTCGTTCGTCCAGGTGGCGGGAGTCGATCGTAACAATCCCCTTAATTCCCAGGCCTTCAACGTGCTCGCGGTGGGAATGACCAGTACCTCGACAAGCTACGGCACCAAAGCGCTCGACGGAATTTATCAGGCGGATCGAGCCACCCCGCATCTGGTCGCGCCGCTCACCTCAAGAAGCGAAGCAACCGGCAGCGTGACCTCAGCGGTGGTCTTGCTCTCAGCGCTCAACGGGGCGTCGTTGTCACCCCAGCTTACTAAAGCGCTTTTGATGGCCGGCGCCGCCCGCGAAACGGCGAACTCACAAAGCGGAGATATCGAGAACTATGGTCAGCAACCAACCCAAAATGGACTCGATTATCGCTACGGGGCTGGCCAACTTGACGTTCATGCGACACATCAAATTTTGCTGGCCGGCCAGCATGGTCCTGGAACGATTGGCGCGTTCGGCTTCGATGAACGGCAGGGATTTGGAACCCCGAACGAAGTCAGTGGCTATTTGTTGATGAGCGGCGCGGCCGGCGGTGAGTTCGTCGCGAGCTTGGTCTGGCCGCTCAACATCGCGGTTGCTGGATCCGTGTTTGATCCCACGATCAGCCTCGACAATCTCGACCTCGAACTTGTTGACGTCACTGGAGGTGGCGCAATCAGCATGGCGCTGTCCGATAGCACGATTGATAACACCGAGAACATTCGTGTCATTCTGGCTCCCGAGCGTTACTACGAAATTCGCGTCAAACACCAATCACAACAGCCAAGCACCATTAATTACGCGCTGGCCTGGCGGATCAATGGTTGGCAACCGACGGCAATCAAAGTTAGGAATGTGCCGCTGCCAATGATTGGCATGGTGTTTTTAGTGTTTTTGGTGGGTACGATTGGCGCGCTACGATATCGCCCGCGATCGCCGCGCTGATCTCGCGCTTAAGTCGTTCGACTGCGCCACTCAGTGTTATCGGCGCGGGGTGAACTAACGCCGCGGCTGAGAAAAAGGGACAGGAGAGGCGTCACACCGCTCACGCGTTTTATATCTTGAAGTGCTGTATTACGCGCCTGGGATGACGGTCTTCGGAGCATCTGGAGGTGGGCGCGTTCCGCTGAGGCTTCACGCCTGCTCAGCAGGCGTTTAAACTCAGGTACGGCCGCCCCCAATCTGCTCGAGAGGGTGTTCGCGCCAAGAGAGACTTTGAACGCGAACAGGGGGCAACCGGCCCTGAGCCTCTGACCCGCCTACCCAAACGGGGAGAGGAACATGCAGGTTTTCGAACTACTCAGAACGCGTTTCGGGGAAGAAAGCGCCGAAAACGCTGCACGGGAGATACTATAGTCGGAATGAGAATCATTATCAATAGCATTCCTAAATAAATATTCACGCACGGCGCGGTTCAGGCCCGGGCAGTGGATCCGCCGTCGACGTTTAGGATGGTTCCCGTGCAGTAGGAAGCTTCGTCTGAGGCTAGGAACAAGCAAGCGTAGGCCACTTCCTCCGGTGTCGCCGGGCGCCCCATCGGCGAGATCAACTTGGGATTCTCCTCGGAAAAAAGCATCGGCAAAACGCTTGCCACCATGCGGGTCTCAACAAACCCAGGGGCTACCGAATTAACCCGGATATTGTCGTCAACGTAGGCGACCGACATCGAACGCGTCAGGTTGATAATTGCGCCTTTGGTTGCGGTATAGGTGTGGGCGTCGGGCGCGCCGCCAAGTCCGAAAATGCTTGATACATTTACAATAGAGCCGCTGTGCTGCGCCTTCATTTGCCGCAACACCAGGCGGCAAACGTAGAACAAACTATCGAGATTAATTGCCATGACTTCACGCCACTTATCGATGGGTGTGGAATCCACAGGATCCATCGATCCCGGGCTGGTCTCTTTGATGCTGTAGCCCACGCCCGCGGCGTTAATCAGGATATCGATGCCACCGTAATCAGCGACGCACTGATCAATGCTTGCCTGCGCGCCCGCCGGATCAGCCAGATCGGCACTGAACACCTTGCCTTCACCGCCGGCTGCCTCGACCAAGCTCAGCGTTTCCTCCAGGTTAGCTTGGGTTCGCGATACCCCGAATACCTTTGCACCTTCCTTAGCGAATAATTCCATGCACGAGCGCCCAATCCCCGTACCGGCGCCGGTGACCAAGGTGACCTTATCTTGGACTCTGCCCATTAACTAAACCCCTTTTACTCTTCGCGCTCGCGCCCCATGATGCGGAGCAGATCTTCGTGCATTTCAAACCATACCGTGTGGTAACTTTCGACCTTGGCGTCACTTACCCATTCGGTCTCACCGTCCTCCGCCTTATCCAGTGCGCTCGATAGTTTGTCGCCATAAATTTTCAAGCGCGTAACACCTGCGGCGAGCTGCGCCAGCACCGGCTCAAAGCGCTCGTGCAAATCGCCCAGGCGGTTGATGACCGATTCATCGTAGTCGGCATCGCCATGGTCATTCGATACGCGCTGGCCAGCGACTTCCTTGGTTTGCCAGTCTGTAATCAATTGTTTGAGGGTCAAATTGACTTGCTCAAATGACTCGTAGGCTGAGACGAACGCGTGGTTCGCGCGCGTGTCACCATAGAAGCGTGAATACTCACCTTCCAGGATCATGCGCCCAGCCGGCGACAGCATGAATTTATCGTCGGCCGCCACCACGCGACCGCTATCCTGCGCGCCCGCCAATACAGTCGCTACGGTGTCCGGCGCCAAACCAACAGTCGATGCGATGGCACTGGGATCGGCATGTTTCTTTATTGCCACACCATGCATTACAAGATGAATTTCCGGTATCACAACGGTGCCTCCTATGCGTTCGCTTGACGTAAAGCTTCGATCTCGGCGCGCGATAAACCGGCGCCTTTATCTTTCAAAAGGCGCGAGTTACGTTGCTCGAGCTTGTACAGATCGTTAGCGCGTGGATCGTCGTAGTGATATTTCACCCAGTCCGAGCAGAGATAGCGATACTCGTCTTTTAGACTCGCGGGCGTGAAGGCCTTACAGCGTTTATTGAATTCATCGATCGACAATACCCCCTCAGAGGTTCGGTAACGATCCTGCTTGGCGGGGAGGTTATTGGCGCCCGGCCGCACGGCCCCAACGCCCGGAGTGTAATCGTCACCGCTCAGGACGGAATAGGGAATAAAACTCAGCGATTTCGCCGGCGTGTCGTTATGCTGCATCATCGTGTAGGGGTGCATCCGTTGTGTCGGACAGGTAATAAAGCCGACGAGTTCGCCGAGGAACATATTGCCGTATTCGTCGTTAAGCAGCGGCCGGAACCGCTCGGCGCGCTCATCAATCATGATCCAATCTTCGGGATCGTAAACGCCGGCGATGTGCGCGAACTCTTTGATAACCGCGTAGTAGCAAATCGCGCCGGCGTCCAGTTGCTGATCGCGCGTCCAACCCGCCATTTGTTCCCACAGACGCGTGGTTGCCACCTTGATGCGCTCGGTCAAATCATTAAAGGTGTCGGTGAGTTCCGCTTTGCTCCCCATCCCCACCGGGATATGACCATCGGTCAGCGTGTCTGCGGTATATAAACCGACCGCCACCATATGCTCCGATCGCATCTCGGGCTCGGATTCGAATGACCCCCAGTCATCGAGCAGATTGATGTGACAATCTTCAAGAATGGTGGTCACCGGGAGGTTATTGAACGGAATATCCTGGCCGACGCCGTCGAGCCACGGATAGTCGAATTCAGCAAGCTCACGGAAATCACGCACGAGCATTTCGCGATTGTCCGCGATCTTATAAGGCCCGTAGTTATGAATGGTTAGGCGGCTCTCGCACGAAACGAGAAAACCATATTGAGCAACAGTCGCCATGAACTGCTGCGCGGCGGTGTGCAAAGGATCGCCTTCTCTACATTCGAACGCGTCGGCATGGAAGACCTGCAGTTTTTGCTCGGGGTGAATTTGTGCCCGGTTGCCGGCCTGCCGGTTAATCAAATTACCGTTATTGCGATGCCATGAAAGCTGAAAGCGTTTCCAGAAATCCAAGACGTAAACGACGTCTTCGATAGCATCCGTGGGCCGGATGACACCCCAGTTGATCAGCACTTCGCGACCCAACATATAAAAACATGGCAAGGTCCAGGCAACAATTTTGACGCCTTGCGCTCGCGCGCGGTCACCGATTTCCTCGGCCGACATGCTGGCTTCCAGTTTCTCCAGCATGCGCGGGTAGCGGTAGAAGCAGTTCAAGTACGAAAAAAGAATGTAGGCCGAGACCGGAAAAATCTTCGACTCCTGGACCGTGCGGGTTGCGCACAGCCAGTAACTTGAATCACCGTTTTGCTGGATGAGGTTGTTAGTTTCCAGCAGTTGTTCGTAGCTCAATTCGATATTTGCCATTGCCCTACCCCTCTAAGCCAGTCGCCAAACGTGCGCGGGCACTTCGGTATCGCTTTCATAATCGGTGGCTGATCGCGCACGAGCAACCGCTTCCATTTCTAACCGGTCGCCATTTTTGATACCGCTCAATCGTGCGTTCATGAAACAAGGAATTCCGTATTCACGGGTGAGGATTGCGAGGTGTGAGCGGGTGGTGCCACCGGCGCACAGTACGCCTTTGAATTTCTCGAGCACCGGCGCGGTTAAAGTGCCACCAGAATCATCAACGATGGCGATGGTGTCATCCGGAACACCATTGGTGAGGAGTTCAAGGACTTTGTCGCTGGTGCGCACGTAAAGCGCGTTACCCGTGAGGTTCTCGCCGCGTGTGACAACGTTATCGCCGGCACCGCGCAACTCCCTACCATTGTCAGGCGCAGAAGTCGGCGCTTGCGGATGCTCAAAGCTAAAGTCTTCATCATGCAGCCCCGAGTCTTTATAGGCTTGCGGGCGCTCTATCGCCGAAGACATCGCGGAAGGTTCAAACCGGTAGCCGTAATTCAATAGCCGGTCCTCAATGGCTTGCACCTCGGCTTTGGTGATCCCATCGTTGAAAACAAATTCATTCCACGATTGCCCAGAAGCTGCGAGATGCTGTCGCACAAGGTCACGCATGGCACTGTTGTAGGCCTCTGAGATCGGGAAATCACATTGATAACCGTACTTGTCGGTATCAACCGCTAGCTTTGTCATTTCTATCCCCTCTTGGTCACCATCAACCAGGGATGGCGTTGTGCTGGCTTAGGCGGTGTAGATTTCCTTCAGCGCCGCAAGCGTTTCATTGTCCAAACCGAACATCTCGCGCAGATAGTTCGCGCTGTTCCCGTATTTCGCCTCCATGGCAGCGAAAGCGGATTCTAAATAAGTTTCATGGGTCTCTAAAAGCGGCATGACGAGCGCCGTAGCCGCGGGACTAGAATCAGTCACTTCATATTTCGCTTTTACGCGCTCCACTTCGGCGGCCACCGGAAAATAGGTTTTGGACAGCATGAAATCATAAAGCACCGTCTCGCGCGGGACGCCGAGCGCGGTTAAAAGTATCGCCACCGCGACACCGGTGCGCTCCTTGCCTGCCGAACAATTAATCAACAGCGGCGCGTTGCCCGCATCCAGCATCATATCGAGGAGTCGCTGATAGTTCGGCGCCATATCCAGCATTAGCGAACAATTCATCGTGGCCATCGCCTCCACAATGACCTGGGGATCATTGGCACTTTGGAAAAGGCGGTGAAAGTAGCGCGGATCTGAGACGCCCGGGCGGATCCCGACAAATTCCAACTTAGCGCCGTGGGGGGTCGCCGCGGATTCGTTGGCTGCTTCTTCGGGCAGGCGCAGATCGCAGACTGTTTTAAGTCCAATTTGGCTTAAATAGTCATAGTCGCCCCGCGTGAGCTTCGACATATGTCCCGAGCGAAATACCCGGCCCCACTTCACGCGGCGCCCGTCAGCGGTTTGATATCCCCCGATATCTCGAAAATTGACACCGCCAGCCAAAGGCAATGCGCGCAGCGCCACCGCCAAGCCGGCGCTCCCACTTCGCGGCTGGAGGTAAAACACTTGATGCACCCCGTTTGGGCTATCGATGATCTGAGCCTGATTGAGAGCGCCTTCAACGAGCGGCTGCTCTTGGCCGGGCTTCGCGGCGCCGCGAAAAAAAATTAACCGACCATCGCAAAAATATGAGGGCCAATTAATCTTGTAGCCGCGCTCGGTAACCGCAACCGAGACCCTCGTCACCTCATCGTGAGTCGACATGCTAGGCGTTTTCTCCGGCGGTCTTACCGCGCGTTAAAAGTTGCTCGCGGGCAATGAATTTAGGTTTGAATAACCAAACCGTGAGGGGTAGCACGATCAGCGCGACCACCATATTGATGAGCATCACGATCACCAGCAGCAGACCAGTCGCCGCTAAAAACTTCAGATCCGATAGGAAATACCAGGGCAGAATGCCGATCAGTACAATCGTTGCCGTGAAAAATATCGCCTGTCCCGTTGTCGATAGCGCAGCCTCAATTGCCGCTGGATAATCCTTATGGACCTGATGCTCCTCGCAGATCCGACTTAACAGGTAAATGCCATAGTCAATTCCCACGCCGATCCCAATCGCGGAAATCGGCAAGGTGTTCACATCGAGTCCGACCCCCATGCTGGCCATTACCGCCACCACCAATAGATTCGAAAGATTGACCGGCACCAGCAGCAGCAGGCCGGCGGCGATGGAGCGGTAGGCAATACTGCAAGTCACCAATATCACCAGATTCAACAACAACAGCAGCCGGTGTTGGTAGAACTGGACCGTATCGTTAACCGATTGCTGAAGCGCGATGGTCCCAGTGCCCAGCCGCACGGTGAAGCGCTCGTGATCGGTGCCGACCGACGCCACCGCGCGGCGGGCGTTATCGAGCGCGATATCGACTGTTTCCTGCTTGTTGTCCTTGTAAAAGGCTTTGACCGTGGTGTGCTGATGGGTAAAGTTCGTGACGTGCATCAGAGCCTTGACGTTGGTATTGCCCATGGTCAAGGCGATCGTGGCTCGTTGCGAACCACCGAAATTAAAGTCCATCGGCGCCCATTTTGGATTACCGCCGCTAAACAAACGGTTCGCTTCCGGCACATAATCATGCAGCGCCAGGGTCGCCGTTGGTGGCGAGGGTTGCGATTCCAAAAAGCGCTGAAGCTCGATTTGAGTCTTCAGGGTGTCGAAGTGCCGGGCGGTTCTCTCGTCAATGTTCTCGGGATCTTTCGCTTCCAGAATGATTTCTAATGAATTCGTACCCACGAAATGACGATTGATCGCCCCCACCGCGACATTGAAATCAGAGTCCTCCCACAGCAGCCCGCTGCCCTCGACCGGGTTACCGACTTTAATATTCAAGGATTGATAAAGGCTGCCAGCGATGACCACCAGCAGCACCACGGTGGTTGCCTTGCCCCGTGCACCAAAGCTTAAGCTTGCGACAAACGCCAAAAACCTGCGGATCATGGCGTACATGCCAACCGCGTTGTGGTCGGCATTAATGATCGCACTGACATTCTTGGGTTCCGGTAAGACTGACAGCAACAAGGGCGGTAACAGCACGTTGGTGGGGATCATGATGAGTGCCCAAAATCCGCAAAACAGCGCCAGCCGTTCCATCATGGGGATCGGGGTGATTGCAATTAAAAACAGGCCGGTCGCATCGGTGATGATACCGAGTGTTCCGGGCGCCACCATATAAGTGAATGCGGCCTCGGCAGCGCGCCGTTTATCCCCCAAGCGATGCAGTAACTCATAGTAGCGCTCGGTGAATTGCACACAATGACTGAAAGAGCGCGCAACCAAGAGCATGGGTACAACCATCAGCAAGGGCTCAATGGGATCATGAATGTAGGAGACAAACCCAAAGCCCCAGATGGCCGCGACCAAACTGCACACCAACGGCGTTACCACGCCGGGGATGTTCCGCATGTACAAGACCAACGCGATGATCAGCGCCGCAATGGTTGCCGCGAAGATATAAAGAACCTGCGCTTCGTATTGGTAGATCCAACCGGTTAGGATCGGCTGCCCGGCCACGTAAATGTCGTGATTCGCATCCCGCTCGCGTGCCGCCATGTCGCGCACGAAGTTGAAGGCGTCCCGGTAATCCAAACGCTGCTCGATGAAGGTGGCAGTGAGTAACAGCGCCGTCTCGTCGGGGGAAATCATAAAGCCCGAGGTGTTGTAAGACTTATCGACGTGGCTTCTGATTTCGGCCACTTCCTGGTCATTCGCAGGCGGATAGTTGCCCATCACCGGCTCGCTATCGACCCCCCCCGGTGTCGCTTGAAGGTATCGGGCCTTCTCGGAGGCAATCGACATGATGAGGTCGTGATCCACGCCGGGCGCCAGATCAATTTCGCGCGTCAGCCGGAAAATCTTGCCCAGCGTCTCGACGTTATAAATCGTGCCGCCGTCCGTGCGCTTTAGCATCACCGCAACAGTTAGCGGGTTGCCAAAGTTCGGGTGGTCCTTAAAAACGCGGACGTATTCGTGATCGCTGGGCAGTAAATCGGAATAGATCGCTTTGACTTCGAGGCGCGGAAGCGCCATGGAAAAATAAGCCGTAACGCCCGCCAGTACGGCCATCACCCACCACCGATGGCGCACCAGCCGTCGCGCTAGGTTTTCGCGCAATAACAAGAAAAAAACCTACTTCGATGCGTTAATGAAGCTGTCCGTGCCGTGCCAGTTGTCGGTCCAACCATCCACCACCGAAGCCCCGAAATGAAACGAGGCTTTCATGTAGCTGATCAGCCATTCGTCATCGACCCGGCGATAACGTTCGTCATAAAGCCCCTGCAGCCAGCCTGCTTGCCCACCAAACATGCCCGATTTTTCGGAGCTTTGGCAAGGCACATTAAAATACCAACGTCCGCTCGCCTGGTCCCCGGAGATTTTGATGATCGGGTTGCAGACCATATGCACCATGAAGGGCAGCGAAGGACCGATATTGCGCTTTGCAAATTGCAAAAAGCCCTCGCGCCCGCTCATCGTGCCGAAACCAAGGAACTCTCCTTCGGCATCGTCGGTGAACAACCGCGACCAAGCTTCCCAATCACGAGAATCGACAATGTAACAGTAACGTGCTTTAAGCTCCTTAATCGCTTCGCGATCTTCAAGCACTTTAATCCGGGCTTCGACGTCCGACACCTCTCACCTCCCACAGGCCAAGCGCGCGCGCCACAGCGTTTGGTGATCGCTCCGGTGCTCGCGTACCATCTTATGTCCCGAGATGTTATCACCACGTCTCGTCATCAGTCGTCACCTTGGAGGGGAGCCCACATGACGCAACCTTTGTATACCGTTCGCCAACTCGCATACGTTGTCAGAGACATGGACGCGGCGCTTAAATATTGGACCGAGACACTCAAAGTCGGTCCATTTTTCATGCTTGAACATTGTCCTTTGGAAAACCAAATGTATCGCGGTAATCCAGGCGCGGCGGACGTTTCCCTTGCGCTCGGCAACAGTGGTGATTTGCAAATTGAATTGATTTTTCAGCACAACGATGCCGGCTCGGTCTACAAGGAGTTCTTGGATGCTGGCAAAGCTGGCGTCCATCATTTTGGCATGATGCCCGTCGATTACGCGGCAACCTGTCAGCACTATAAAGACCTCGGCCATGAAGCCGCCTTCGAATGCACCGTTGGTGACGCCCCGCTGGTTTACTTCGATACCGTTGATTCGGTCGGTCACTTCATTGAATTGTGGGACAACCACGCGGTGTTCAAGGATCTATTTTTGATGATCGAAGACGCCGCGAAGGACTGGGACGGCTCGGATCCGGTTCGCCCAGGACCCTTGTAGGACACTCAAACATGTTCCGCGTGTTCTCGTATCTACCCAATCCACGTCTCGCCAAAGCCGCGATCGCGGCTCGCATCAACGGGGTCGAGTTCGAAATGCGCGGCGCGAAACCCAGCGAGCTCCCCGATTGGATGTGGGATTTCGACGCCCATGAGCTTACCGCCGCCGAGCGCGAGGACCAGAGTACGCTGAGGACCGCCAAAAAGGGCTTCTCCGGTGGCATCCACAAAACCGATGCGTTCCTCGCCGCGCATCCATTCGGCAACGTGCCGGCCGGTTTCGGCGGCGACGGCATGATCGGGATTTTCGAGTCCAATTCGATTGCGCGAGCGGTCGCGCGGCTCGGCCAAGATCAGGTCCCGCTATACGGCAGCGACGAACTTACCGCCAGTCGCATTGATTCGTTTCTGGACGCCTCGCTTACTTTCGGCGTCGAAAGCCAACGATATCTCTTCGCTCTTGGAGGCAAAGGGGAGAAGCCGGGCGCGTTCGAACAAATGAAAGGCGCCTTTACTACCTATATGGGCGGCATCAACACCGCGCTCACCTACAGCCGCTTCGTTGCCTGCGAAGATCTCAGCTTGGCGGACATTGCGTTTGCTTGCGAGTTGGTCCTGTTTGCGCTCGAGCGTCACGAATCTTCCCGTCTTGAGGAGATCGGTGGGGAACCTCTGTTTAATGAGTCGGTCTCCAAGGAATGGCCGCGGGCGCACGCGCATTTTTTTGCACTGCTTGAGCATCCTGCGTTCGCGCCCGACCTAAAGCCGTATTTCGAGGAGATGACCTTTGCCAAGCTTTTCGGTTAGCCCCGTCACTTTAAAGCCGGTGTTGCTGGTGCTCACCCTTGCGCTCACACAAGTTTGCCACGCGATCGAATTCACCAGTTCATCAACGCGCACGGGACTCCTTGAGGTTTATACCTCCGAGGGTTGTAGTAGCTGTCCTCCCGCGGACCGCTGGCTGAGCTCACTGAAAGCGAAAAAGCAGCTATGGAGAGACCTGATCCCCATCGCTTTCCACGTTGATTACTGGAACTATATCGGCTGGTCTGACCGATTCTCCGACGCGGCCTTCAGTGCGCGCCAGCAAAACTATCGCACTCAAGGTGGGCTGAAGTCCGTCTATACACCCGGTTTCGTTTACAACGGTAAAGAATGGCGTAACTGGTTCCGCCGCCAGGCGGAGCAATTTCCTAACCCAAACCAGACCGGGATCTTGCGGCTGAACGTCGAGGATGGCCATGCGCAGGTAAGCTTCGAACCGCTACCCGGCGCGGCCAACCGTTTCCACGTGAATTTAGTGCTGCTGGGTTTCGATCTCGCCACTGACGTGAAAGCCGGCGAGAATCGCGGCAGAAACCTTCAGCATGACTTCGTGGTTCTCGGTGTAAACCGTGGGCAAATCGATTCCACCGGTGAATTCAAGACATCGCTACCCTTGCCAAATCCCAGCGCCAAAGCGCCTCGCTATGCGGTGGCGGCATGGGTCAGCCCAACGAACTTACAAACCCCGCTGCAAGCGGTGGGGGGCTATCTACCGACGGGCTTCACCCCGTAAGTCACCAGCATCAACGCGCGAGCAGTACACAAGGGCAGCGCCTATCCAAGGCATTAGCCTTACCGTATCTAATAGGCCCTCGCGGCGCGCGGGTCCCCGCCTGAACGTCATCCTAACTTGCATGCGGCTCGGGTTGCTACGCGCGCGTGCGCTTGTAGGTTTCGCGGATCACCCAGGCATCGAAACTTGCGCGATGCCGCCGTTCACTGCTTTCCTTGAGCACCTTATCCTTCGTCGCATGCCAATTTTCCATTTGCTCGGCACTGAGGATCCCATCGAGCGGACTGACTCTGAACGACATTTCACGATGGTGAGTGGCGAAGAGCTTTCTCAGCCACGGAAAATCGACCACCCAGCCGTCACTATAGACCGTCAAGCCATGCAATAGGTCGCGCAATTGCTCACAGACATGTTCCCCCGGACGCCCATGTTCGAAAAGTAAGTCGCGTGAGATATGGTGGACGTCCTCCGCCGAATCATCCCAATGGACCCAATCCTCCTCGGGGCGGATCAGCGAGCAATAGCGCCGGCCGCTGCCAAGCGCGACGCCCACTTCAATGGGGTAACTATCGCCACCAAAGCCGGAGGCTTCGACATCAATGATGGTTGGATTGGCTGTCATTCGACTTGCGTCCATTTCGCTATACTCCTCTGCCAGGTCTGTTGAGGATTTCTGGCGTGGGCTACATACAAACAAGTTTTCTTGAGTTTCGCGAAACCCTCGAGCGCCACATCAAAGAAATGGAGCGCGATTATCCCGAGCGCTACACCACCGATTGGTATTTCATGCGCTACCTCAAGCGTATCGACATGCACGCGCATCGTGTGGACTCGCCGCGCGACGTGTCCGGTTCCATGCGAGGCTTGCTCCGCTTTTATGTAGATTCGGTCGAACCCGGCTCAACTTTAGCCGAACGCTTTGAAGAAGTGCTCGATGCGCACCGATTTGCGCTTCGAACCGAGCGCCGCGAATAGCTTAGCGCCCTCACTCCAGCGCGAAAACATGGAGGGTGTCGCCGCCGGGAAACCCCAGATAGCGGTGCCCGCCGGCTGCGACAGCCACGTACTGGCGGCCATTGATTTCATAGCTCATCGCCGGCGCATTGACCCCGGCTCCACAATCGTATGCCCATAGTCGCGCACCGCTGGAGCTGTCAAAGGCATTAAACCGCCCATTGCCCTCGCCCATGAACAACACTCCTCCCGCGGTCGCGAGTACGCCGCCGATCAGCGGTTCAGGCGTTTTGATCTGCCAGGCGATCTTGCCCTTGTCACGGGTATCCACCGCCGAAAGCGTTCCCCAGCTTGGCTCGTTATTTTTGACGTCGTAATAAATGTAGGTCACCGGGCCGCTATCGAGGAGCGCTTGGCGGACCGAGTAAGTGGTAGGTTTGTGGATTGCCGGCACATAGAGCAACCCGGTATTCGCATCAAACGATGTCGGTGACCAGGACACGCCACCGAAGGACCCTGGTGATCCGACAACGCCCTGCGTCGTTGGCTCCGCGAACATGTTGTGGTGTGGCACCAAGGCCTCGGAGCGAAAAAGGAGTTCACCGTTGCGCCGGTCATGGACATACACCCAGCCGGTTTTACTCGCAATGCTAACCGCCGGAATGCCACCGATATCGAACAGCACGGCCGGACTCGCTAGGTCGTAACCCCAAAGATCATGCGGCACCTGTTGATAGTGCCAGCGTGTTGCGCCGCTGTGGACGTCAATGGCTACGAGGGAATTCGCGTATAGATTATCGCCAGGCCGCAGTTGCGGCGCGTCATTGGGCGACGCATTTCCCGTGCCGGCGTAGATCAATCCTAGTTCCGGATCGAGCGCTGGCGTCATCCAGGTCGAACTCCCGCCGACGCGCCACGCGTCTCGATGTTTGGCTGCAGCCGCGCGTTCGTCCGCGATATCTCTCGGGAGCGCCTCGCCCTCGGGCGTGGCAGCCCGGAACCCGCCTTCCCAAGCGCCACCCTTGGTCGTGTGCCAGCGCCACAGTTCTTGACCGTCGTGCGCGTCATAGGCGGCGATGTAGCCCCGCAGCCCGAGAAATTTATTAGCCGGTGGCGCCCCGCCATCAACAACGCCGCGAACGAAATCGTAGTAAATACCATAGCCCGCCGAGGTCACCCCGACGATCACTTTGCCGTCATAGACCAGCGGTGGGACTTTGACCGGCAGCTTGCTGATATTTGCCGCCAGAGCAGCGGCCTCGGTCGCGTTGAGCCCGGCGGTGTCCGCTTCAGTAGCCTGAGCCACGGTCGTCTCCCAGAGCACCGCGCCGGTGTACTGGTCCAGGGCGATGAGCCGCCCATCGTTGGTGGCTTCAAAAACCTTGCCATAGCCAAGCGCAGCGCCACGATTTGCTGGGCCTCCCTTGGTTTTTTCGAACCGCGAGCGGTGTTGGTAGTGCCAAACTTCATCACCAGTTTCGGCATCCAACGCAATCACGTCGTTGCCGGGCAGAGTGATGTACATAACCCCGCCCGCCACCAAGGGTTGCGCTTGGAAGGAGCCCGTCTTACCGGAGCTGTAGTTCCAAACCGGTTTCAGACCACTAACCGATCCCGTGTCGATTTGGTTCAGCGCCGAATAATTTTGGTTCGCATAGCCCTGACCAAAGGACAACCATTGGCGCCCATCAACAGCGGCGGCAGCGATCTCTTCATCATTGATGCCGTTGGCGGCGAATGAGCACGCAATCAGCAGCGCGCCCAGAAAAAAGTAGGGCAGTGGTTTCAATGGGCTTGACCTTGCAGCGTTTTGTAGAACGCGCCTTTGAATTCACCGAACATCTCACCGACGCTGGGGTGGGCAACCGGCTTGCCGGAATTGTCCGGTAACAAATTTTGTTCCGAAACGTACGCAACATAGGTGGTCTCGGCGTTTTCGGCGAGCAAGTGATAGAAGGGTTGATCCTTTTTGGGCCGCACGTCTTCGGGGATTGACTCCCACCACTCCTCAGTATTGTTGAAGGTAGGATCAACATCGAAGATCACACCGCGAAACGGATAGATCCGATGTTTTACCACTTGCCCGATTTGGAATTTTGCCGTGCGGTTTACTTCTATCATGGGATTCAACTGTTGTTATGACCGTGGGCAGTGGTTCAAGGACGATTCTCTCATTAACTTGGAAAAAGCAGCAACGTGGTTGGCTCGCAGGAATCGACGAGGAAATCGCGTTAGACTGCGGCCCTCAAACTGTGATGAGGGACCACAGATGTCACCAGAAGAAGTCGTTAACGCGTTTTGCGAGGCGCTCAATGAGGACCTCGACAGCTCACTGCAATACATCGCGCCGGAATGCGTCTATCAAAACATGATGTTTCCGGCCGTCCACGGTCCCGAGGGCGTTAAGAAAACACTGGCGGGCTTCTTCGAGTTAACCGGCCCTGTCCGCATTGAGACACATCAGCAAATCGCCGTTGGCAATTATGTAACCAACGAGCGAATCGATCACTTCAATCCGCCGACGGGCAAAGCTTTCGGCTTGCCAGTGGCGGGCGCCTTCGTCGTCGAAGGCAATTTGATCACCGAGTGGCGGGATTATTTTTGCATGCGGCAATTCGCCGAAGGTACCGGCTTAGACGTTTAACGAGCACCACCGCCATGGAACAAGCGCAACAAATCGCGATTCTTCATAAGCTCTTCGCGCGCATTGAAAACCATGAAAACGAAGATGCGGGTGTTCAGGTCAAGAATCCGACCACGGCATACGTATCGCCGGAACTCGCTAAGAAAGAATGGCGGGCGTTTTTCCGCGACCACGCGCAGATCGTTGGCCTAAGCGGGGATCTGCCGGAGGTGGGAAGCTACCGAACGCTGGACGATTTTGGCGTGCCGGTGCTGCTAACCCGCGATAAGGCTAAACGGTTCAGGGCCTTTGTAAACGCCTGCCGACATCGTGGAACTCAAGTGGTTACTAATGAACGGGGCAACGCCAAACGCTTCGTCTGTCCCTTTCATGGTTGGACCTACACGCCCGAAGGCCAATTGTTCGCGGTTCCCGAGGCGCAGCAATTCGGTGAGGTTGATCACTCATGTCTAGGGCTCGTGGAGCTGCCATCGGTGGAGCGATTCGGGCTGCTATGGGTGCACCCAGACCCAAAGGGCAACATCGATATCGGCGAGCTAATGGCTGGACTCGAGAACGAATTCGAAAGCTGGGATGTTTCCCATCACGTCTGGCGGGCCAACTGTTCCATTAGCAAGCGCATGAACTGGAAGATCGCAAACGATACGTTTGGTGAGACCTATCACTTTGCACGGCTGCATCGGCAAACCCTCAACAATCTTTTCCACGGTGACGTCATTGATTACCAGCCATATGGTCCTAACCACCGGTTGGTTTTTCCCTCGCGTGGTATCCACGCTTTAAAGAAAAAAAGCGAAGATCGATGGTCGCTCGAAAACGCCACCACGGTTCTTTACTTCTTGTTCCCGAATATCCAGATCACTGTATCGCGCCGGCAGGTCACTTTATTTCGGATTTATCCAGACCCCCATGACCACGCTCGCTCAACGACGCAGGTGAGCCACTATTTTAGTCAGGCGGCGCTCGATGAGATGCATTCCGGCGAGAAAACCATTATCCACGCCGGCAACGTGTACGACCCTCAAGCGCGCGACGGTAACGCGGTCGTCTCACCAGAGGCGGCGATGGAAGTGCTCGATAGCACCTTGGAGCAAGAAGACTATCAAATGGCCGAGCTGACCCAACGGGCGGCTGAAAGCGGAGCGCTGGAGTTTTTAATCTTCGGTCGTAACGAACCCGCCTTGCATCACTTTCACAACAGTTATCGCAAGGCGTTGGGCGAGCCGCCTTTGGAACGACTCTAAAATCATTCTCGCGCGGCGCCTACCGGAAGGTGCTCGCGACCTCGGTGGCAATCATCTCCAAGTTGCGGTCGATGTAATCGTCCGGGCACGCAGTCGACAGAAATAGAAATCGCGCCCCGGCATCGATGTACTCTTGCAAGCGTCGGCGTGCCTGATCCGGATCACCGATCAAGGCATATTTGTGCACCAGCTCGCTGAAATCTTGGTTGTATTGCACCGACAATTTATCGGCTGCCATTTTTATGCCGGTCGCGGCATCTTCGTGAACCGCCGTAAAAATGTAGAGGCCGTGCTCAATATCAGCAGGATCACGACCCGCGTCTTCGGCGTATTTGTTGATCGTCGCCACGCTCTCGGCCAGTTGCTCGGGCGTGTACATGTACGGCAACCAGCCATCACCGTAGTTACCAGTGCGCCGCATGGCAACGTCCTTGCGCCCCGAGATCCAGATTGGCGGCCGCGGTTTTTGCACCGGCATCGGCTTTAAGCTGAAGTCGTCGAGCGTTGTATAGCGACCCTCATAAGTGACGTTGGTCTCGCTCCAAACCCGGTGCAGTACTTCCAAGGCATCGTCGGTACGACTGCCGCGTTGTTTTAGCGGCACGCCGCAGGCTTCAAACTCCTTGGGATACTCGCCACCCACCCCAACACCCAGGCTAAAGCGCCCGCCTGAGGCCACATCAAGTGCGGCGCCCATTTTGGCCAGTAACGCGGGCGGGTATAACGGCAACAGGGTGATGGTGCTCATGAGGTCTATTTTGCGCGTTGCCCCAGCCGCGACGGATAGGGAAATAAACGCATTCGCCGTGTCGCCATAGAAGGTCACGTGCTCACCGCAACCGAGGACATCAAATCCCAATTCTTCAATCCTTAACGCCGAGCCGACGACGTTAGTGGCGGATCGCAGCGCTGTGCCGAAGCGAATTTTTTTTTTGACCATCGAGTGCCCCCTGGTGCTTAGCGTTCCGCGGAAATTACGTTCGCGAATAGTGAGACAATACCCTAAATACCGCCCGCAACTGAACGCGCCCGATGGCCGCCGATCACTCTCGTTTCGTTAACCTCGCCCTAATCGCCACCATCTTGGGGCTCGTGTACGGGATCTGGTACGCCTACAGCGTATTCCTGGTCTCGTTTCTGAACGAGTTTGGATGGAGTCGTTCGGTGATCGCCGGTGCCTTCTCGACTTGCGCTATCGTGCATGGTTTCGCCAATCCCGCGATTGGGATGCTTTGCGACCGTATTTTCCCGCCGCTCATCATTGCACTCGGCGGGGTTGGTATCGGGTTTTCACTGTTTGCCATGAGCTACATGAGCACGCCGCTGGAACTCTATCTGAGTTTTGGGGTTGTCACCGCAATTTGTATTGCGGCCTGCGGATGGACGCCATCGGTAATTTTAGTCGAGCGTCGCTACCATCAGCGGTTGGGCTTTGCGCTCGGCATCGTCAGCTCCGGGATCGGGGTCGGCATGTTGGTCGTGGTCCCGGCCTGCCAGCTTCTGATTGACGAGTACGGCTGGCGGTTCGCCTATCGTGCCTTGGCGATCGCCTGCGCGGCCTGCATCGTCCCGGCCGCCTTGGTCTTGGCGCGGGATAAAGGCTTTGCGCCCCGCGCGCGGCACAAAAACACCATCGAAGCGCTTGCCGAGGAAGCCGCAGATTCAGAGCCGTTATCCGTTGGCGAAGCCGACGACGTGCCGCGTTCGATAACGGTCAAGGAAGCCACGCGAACGCGCCCATTCTGGCTCATGGTTGCGGTTTTTTTCTTCGGTGGATTCGCTTCGCAGACCCTACATGTTCATCAGGTGGCATTCTTGGTCGACCACGGTATCAGTGCTCTGATCGGCTCCTCGGTCGTCGCCACCGTTGGTGTCGCAAGTATCGTGGGCAAAACCGGCGGCGGTTGGCTCGCCGATCGCTTCGAGCGCGAACGGGTTTTTGTCAGCGGTGTGTCGATCATGGTGCTGAGCGTCGGCGTGATACTGCTCGCCGGCCACACGGCCTCAATCCCACTCGCCTACTTGTTCGCGGTAATGTTAGGTATTGGTTATTCAGCGACCGCATCGATTGCTCCAGCGATGGTCAGCGATCGGTTTCGGGGCGAAAATTTTGGGGTGATTTTAGGCGTTGGTTTGTTCGGCGCATCGATTGGCACCGCATCTGGTCCGTGGTTAGCCGGCTTGATTTTTGATCTCACCGGGAGCTACACGATCCCCTTCTTGGCCGCTGCGCTCAGCGGTTGCCTTGGAATGACCGCCGGCTGGTACGCCCGAAAGCTCCGGCTGCGCACAACTGGATAGGAGCGAAGATGCCGGATTCAGCGTTCAACAAGCAGCCGCTTTGCTTTCAAAGCGAGGACGTCACCCTCCAAGGTTGGTGGGCAAAACCGCTCGGCGCAGGGCCGCACCCACTGATCATTCTGACTCATGGCCTATCGGCGGTGATCGCCTTGGATATCGACAACTACGCCACGCACTTTCTGAACGCCGGCTTTGCCTGTCTGGCCTACGATCATCGTAATTGGGGCGAGAGCGGCGGCTGGCCGCGAGCCGAATCCGATCCATGGAGACAGGTCGCCGATCTTCGCGAAGCCATTTCGCTCGCGAGAAATTTACCGGGCGTTGATGCCGAGCGGATTGGTCTGTGGGGCACCAGTTATGCGGGCGGACATGTTCTTACCGCAACCGCGCTTGACCGGCGCGTTCGTTGCGTCGTCTCCCAAGTGCCCTTAGTCAGCGGTTCACGCACCTTCGATGCCTGGATCCCGGCTGATAAACGCGAAGGATTTTTGGCCAAACTTGAAGATGATCGCGATGCCCGTGCGCAAGGGATGCCACCGGCCATCACCAAATCTGCGCTACCCGGTTCCGAGACCGCCGAATGGATCGCCAGCAACGATCACCACGGCAAATACGACAACGCGTTAACGTTGCGAAGTTTTGATCTACTGCGCACCTACGAGCCGATCAGCTTCGTCGCAAACATCGCACCCACGCCGGCGATGTTGATCATCGCCGATCACGACACTCAAACGCCGACCGCTTGGCAACTGGAAGCTTTCGAGTTGATGGGCGAGCCGAAAAAGCTGGTGCAACTGAACTGCCGCCATTACGACCCCTACATGACAAAGCTTGAACAGGCGGCCACCGCTGCGCTGGGATGGTACCGCGCGCACTTATGATGTCGCGCCAGCTTCCTCATTCATCACGACTGCGACGCGGCCCACCGTGCGACGGGCGAGGATGTCTGTCATCGCCTGGTGAACGGCATCGAGCTGATAGGTCTTGTCGACCCGCGGATTAATGCCTCCAGATCCAAACCAATCGAAAAGCTGGGTCATTAACTCGCGCATGATGGGCTCGCATTCATAACGCGCATCATGGGGACTCCAGCCAAAGTACCACCCCATGTTGAACCCACATACGATCAGGTTTTTTACCAGCAGCAAATTGGCTGGGATCTGAGGGATCTCGCCACCCGCGAATCCGATCGGACAAATTCGCCCTTCGGGCGCAAGGCACCGCAGGGACTGCATGAAGACATCGCCACCAACGGGATCATAGACCGCATTCACGCCACGCCCGTCGGTTAACTCGAGCGCGAGCTGCCGAAAATCCTGCTCCCGATAATTGATTAAATGATCCGCGCCATGCCTTTTGGCGATCTGAAGTTTCTCGCTGCTGCCCGCCGTGGCGATGACATTCGCACCAACGATTTTTGCGATCTCAACGGCGGCGATACCCACACCGCCGCTGGCGCCGTGAACCAAGAGCGTCTGCGTGGGCTGCAGGTTCAATAGATGCGGCCAGGTTAGCGCCGCTGCCGAGGTTGCATAGGAATTGGTAAAACAGATGGCGCGCGGGAACGACAAGGTCGCGGGTAACGCAAAACTATTCACTTCTTTCGCGATCGCGTACTCGCCGAGAGCACCCCAATCGAGCACCGCACAAATTCGATCGCCCGGCTCGAACCTCGCGCTGCCAGGCCCTACCTGTTCAACAATCCCAGCGATCTCTGTGCCCGGCGTGAACGGCAATGGCGGGCGGCGCTGATACTTTCCCTGCACCACTAAACTTGTCGCGAAGCTTACGCCCGCCGCCTGCGTCCTGATGAGCAACTCACCCGGGCCCGGCGCGGGCTTATCGATCTCGACGAACGGGACCTCATCGAATGGGGCCCATTCATTGACCTGTAAAGCTCTCAATGGTGTTGCTCCTGCAAATCAAGGTTCGCATTATCGCCGAGACGACGATGAAATTTGATTGCAAGGCGGCCGTTCGCTAGTCTGCTCGGACCTCATCAACGTAGGTTGGCATCACGATGATCACCAAAGGTATCAAGGCACTTTGCGCAGAAGCGGAGCAAGAAATCGAAACCCTGAGCGTTGAACAAGTGATGGCCGTAAAGGACGACCCCAACGTACATCTGATCGATATTCGTGACATCAGGGAGTTGTGGCGCGACGGCACCATTCCGGGCGCGAGCCATGCGCCAAGGGGAATGCTGGAATTCTGGGTCGATCCCGACAGCCCCTACCATCGCGAAGAATTCGCCTCAGGCAAGAAATTTATCTTCTATTGCGCCGGTGGTATGCGCTCCGCGCTGGCCGCCCAAGCGGTCCATCGCATGGGCTTAGCACCCGTGGCGCACATGGCCGGTGGTTTTGGAGCCTGGACGAAAGCGGGCGGAGAAACCGAGGAGAAAGAACCGAAGCTTCCGAGCTAGAAATGCGGGGCGCTCGATCCGTAAAAACCGGGGCGCGCAGGTGTCAAGAAATTTTACGCGCTTTGATTTGCAAATAATACTGATAACTTATTGATAAAAAAGATATTTCCGGTACTTCTGTTAAATTTAGCTGGCGTTAGGCTGTCTATAATTTTTACCGGACCTGCGTCACATCTTCGCTAAATGTTTGATTTGTTTACTGCGGCATGTTTGTTGCACTGATTCCTCGCAGTACTCCAATAAACACCTCATCTCGGAACAAAAGAGAGCGCAAACATGAATAAGATGCTGACGCGTAGCTTAGTCCTCTTTGCGATCGCTGTGCTGCCGCTGGCGGCAAGCGCGATCACCTATAACGCGAAGATCAACACGGCCCAAGTGGTCAACCAACCGGCTAACCCGCTTGGCGCGACCGGCACCGGCACATTCGTTTATGACGCTAATGCCGTGACCTTGGCCTACACGCTGCAGTTCGACAGCTCAGTGATCCTGTCCATGAACCCGGCGGGCGAAACAATCAATAACGCGATCACCAAGATCCACATCCATACAGGATGGCCGGGCATGACCGGTCAGCACGTGCTCAATGTTTTTGGACTTCCAAGCGAAGATGACCTCGATCTAAATGTGAATTTCGCGACCAACACCATCACCGGGATCTGGGGCATCAACGATATTATCGGTGACCCCAATGTCGGTGGGTCAACGAAAGTCTTCAGCGATTGGGTAGACGCACTGCGAACCGGCAACCTTTACGTTGCGGCTCACACGGTGAACGCGGGTGGCGCGGTCGAACTGCGCGGCCAAATCGTACCGGAGCCCGCCTCCATCGCTTTGTTGGGGCTTGGTCTACTAGCCGCGGGTGCCCGCCGACGCGCCTGAGCCGGAATTGCCCCCACGTCACATGAGTTGCAGTTTGAGGATGTCGAGCAGCCCTGAGAGCCCGTTGCACAACAAGCACTGTTGAGGCTCGGCTCAGCAGCCAATCGGACCGGACTGTTCTGCGATGCCGGTTTGTTGCCATCTGCCATACTGGACGTTCCGCAACCGCACGCGAACGCGGTACAAGCAAGCAGACCTAGGGCAGTAGCGTTTCTGCGATTGAGTAAGTGACGCATGATGTTCCTTTCACAAATTGGAAGTTCGTGTCGAAGTGGTGGTTTGCCCAGGTAGACGGAGGAGCCCGAAAAAAGACGCAGAGCTTTTTGCGGTCGTGATTTGGACACGAAACTCGGTCAATTCCAACTTGCATCAAACGATGAAGTTCGGCAC
>JBCCEV010000012.1:0-43188 GCA_039030125.1 Pseudomonadota bacterium
ATTGGCTCAAGCGAGGAAGAGTATGCGGCAATGGGTAAGTCATTCGGTGATCGTGGCCGGCGCTGCGATGAACAAATGCGGCTGTTAAAGCGCTTGTGGTGCGAGGAGACGCTCGATTTTGATGACGGGTCCGAGCGCATTGTTGGAGCGGGCATCAATCCCCTACCTGTGCAGCGCCCGATCCCGATGTGGATTGGGGCCAAGGCCAATCCGGTCGCCACCGTAATCAGGCGCATTGGTGCGCTGGCGGATGGTTGGTTTGTACTGGCGAGCCCCGCGGAGTTTACGGATATCAGCGCCCGTATTGGTGACGCAGCCGTCGCCGCCGGTCGCAATCCGGGAGACATTGGCACCGAAGCCGGGGTTGCGGTGGTCGGACCGCGCGAGGCGGAGTGGCGAGAGCGGGTCAGCGGTTGGCGAGAGATCGGTCTGAGTTATCTTTGCCTGCGCACCCTTGGTGGCGAACTCAGCGTGTCGGAACACCTCAAAAAGCTCGAAGAAGTCTCAAAACAGATACCTAATTGATCGCTTCTAAAGCCTAATTCCTATAATTCGGCGCATGTTGCGCTACATCAAAAATCTGGATCTCGCCGGCAAATTGACCCTTTTGGTGTTGCTCGCCATGGCCGCGCGCGCGCTCGTCGTGGTCCTCAAGGCGCCAGCATTCTCCTATGCGCTACCTGAGTTCTGGGGGGCCGAAATGGCTTCTATTGCGGCCTCTGTGGTGCTTGATGAAGGGTTCTCCTCACAATACCGGCCCGTCGAGACCGGCCCGACGGCGTTTTTGCCGCCACTGTTTCCCTACTTAGTCAGTGTTTTGTTCGACCTATTTGGCGTCTACGAAATGTCAGCCGCGCTTGCCTGGATCGTTCTCAACATCCTGTTTTCGAGCTTGGCCACCATCCCCATCTACTTTCTCGGCAAGCGTTTCGGGGGCGAAGCCGTCGGTTTCCTGAGCGCGGCGTTGTGGGTGGCGTATCCGTTAAGCGGGCATTCCGATGTTCTTCTGTTGTGGAATACCTCGCTCAACCTGCTCAGTCTCTCGACGATTGTATGCCTGCTGGTTCATGCTGATCGGAGCTGGCCGGTCGCGGCTTTCCTCGCCTTGGGCGCGCTGATTGGTCTACAAACGCTGCTGGAACCGGTGGTGCTAAGCGTTATCGCCGTCACCCTGGTTTGGACAGTGTGGGTCCGAACGATCGCATGGAAACATCTGGCGCTGGTTGTCGTTGCCGCGGGGGTGTTGGTCGCGCCCTGGTTGCTGCGCAATTATCAGACCTTCGACCAATTCGTGTTCGTGCGATCGGGGCTCAACTTCCAGTTAGTGGTCGGGATTAACGAAAAGCACGGCATTCACCCCAACAGGAACATTGAACAGGCACGCTTGTTCGCGCAACTTGGCGAAGTTGAATTCATGGCCCTGCAAGGCGAAATATTCCAACGTTACATCGCAGCAGAGCCAAGGCAATTTGTCCTCAAGTGCGCCGAGCGGGTCGGCGAGTTCTGGGTTGGCGCTTGGAGCGATTATCACAACATCGCCAACTACTACTGGATTAACCAGAAATTACCCGCGTTAAAACATCTGCTGCACGGTTTAATTCCGCTGTTCGCCTGCGCGGGCCTTACGGTTTTGTGGCGCCGCGATAAACAACTCTTCGTTTTGGTGGCGGCGATTTTTGTGTGCTACCCGGTCGTGTTTTATCTGACTACTGTGCAGCCTCGGCATCGCTTCGCCATTGAGCCCATGGCGCTCGTGGTGGCCGCCTGCTTCCTCCACCATTTCCTGCTCGCGCGCTTGCGCGGTGAGCGGCCGCGCAAGCCGCTTGACTCTACTTGGCATGAACTGGGGATAGCCCACCGCCATTGAGGCGCTGCCAGTTTGCCACCTGCGATCAAAAGATGAAGGGCCGGGCCCTCCATCTTCTCGCTCGCCGATTTAGCCCGCCAGTTTTTTGAGGTCCTCGGCCCAATGACGATACGGTCGCAGCGCGATCCATTGTTCGTTTTGCACCATTTCGTGATGCCCCATTGCCCAAATTGGCAGCGCGTGCAGTGCGGCGTCCATTTGATCGGCGTCGTCAAGCTCAAACACGCCAATCACTTGATAGCGGCCCGCGGTTTTCCACAAATGCTTAATGCCGCCAGCGTCGAGCGCTGCCACCGCGGCTTCGGATTCCGCTTTCCAGATCTTAAAAAATTCGGCATCGTCCATCCCGGCTGGTTTTACAATATCCGCCATAAATAAAAATTCCACGTTATCTCTCCTCAGGTTTTTGTTGTCGGGACTATTGTATGCGCGGGCGCATTTCGCCCAACCCCTGTTAAGCTAGGCGGCAAAACAAAGGACATCGATATGAACGGCGGTGAGAGTCTCATCCGAGCCCTGGCGGCACATGGCGTTGACACGTGTTTTGCCAATCCTGGCACGTCAGAAATGCACATGGTTCAGGCCATAGACGCAGTCGATGATATGCGCGCGGTTTTATGTCTATTTGAAGGGATCTGCTCGGGCGCGGCCGATGGTTATGGCCGGATGCGGGGTGTCCCTGCCACGACCTTGCTTCATTTAGGGGCGGGTTTCGGCAATGGGATCGCGAATTTTCATAATGCGCGGCGGGCGGGAACACCTATTGTCAATCTGGTGGGCGAGCATGCACGCCACCATGTCCCGTTTGATGCGCCATTAACCTCCGACATTGAGGGCGTTGCCCGACCCGTAAGTTCGTGGTTGCGAACGGCGAGAAATTCCGAAGGCCTGGCGAGCGACGGGCTTGATGCGCTGTGTGCTGCGCTAACACCGACGCCCGAGCCTACCGGTTCGATCGCTACCCTTAGCATTCCCGCCGATTGCTCCTGGGGGCCTGGCCATTCGCCCGATCAACGCGAAATCAAGATTGTTTTGAACACCATCGAGGAATCTGTAATCGCGACATGCGCCGGCAAACTGAACGACAGAAGCGTGCTGTTGGTTGATGGCGCCGGCTTATCGCGCGCAGGCGCGATGGCGGCCGGCCGGATTGCAACCAAGACCGGTTGCCGCGTGCTGACGATTACTTTCCCCGCCAAGGCCGAAGCAGGGACGGGCATCTTTCCTATCGAGCGCCTGCCGTACTTCCCCTATCAGGTCTTGGAAACCCTGGCCGGCGTCGAGCATATCGTGCTGGCCGGCGCACAACCGCCAGTCAGTTTCTTTGCCTACGAGGCCTCGCCCAGCAGTTTGGTGCCCGAAGGTTGCGGACTGACCCGCCTGGCAAATCGTCATGATGATGTGATCGGCGCCCTGCAAGGCTTGGCTGATTATCTTGACGCGCCGATGACGCCTACCGGTATCGCCGCAAGCCCTCGCCCCGAGCTGCCCACCGGCGACCTGCACGCTGAGAGTATTGCGCGCTCATTGGCCGCCAAAATCCCAGAGGGGTCTATTGTGACCAATGATTCAGGGGGTGGCGGGGTCGCCTACCCGGCGCTGCAATACAGCGTTGAGCATACCTTTCTGTTCCTCACCGGTGGCTCGATTGGGCAAGGCGGGCCGGTCGCGGTTGGTGCCGCCGTCGCCGCGCCGGGAACGCGTGTATTCGCCCTCATTGGAGACGGTGGTGCGATGTACACCAATCAATTCCTGTGGACCGCGGCACGGGAGAACTTGCCCATCACGGTGGTGATTTATTCCAACCGTACCTACAACATTCTGGACTTTGAGTACCATCGCTTGGGCATGACCGAGCCCGGCGAAAGTGGCTCGAAAATGTTCGACTTATCGACGCCGCCAATCGATTGGGTGGCGCTGGCCAAGGGGCAGGGGGTACCGGGACTCGCCGCAACAACCGCTGAGGAATTTAACCATGCCTTGGATCAAGCATTGGAGACAGACGGGCCGTTTTTGATCGAAGCCGTAACGCCCGCCGCGGCGGCACCGGCGCTGCCACGGTGAGTGAATTCGATGATTTGCGCTTCAAGCACGATTTCATGGCGTTCGCCCAGCAACCGACGGATGTCCTCGAGGGGGCGCTGTTGGTATCGAGGCTTGTCGAACCCGATCTAGACGCCGAATGGTGCCGTCAAGAGCTCGGCGCATTAGCCGCGCGGGTTGGCATGGGGGCGGATGCGCCCACCATCGTCAGCACGCTGAAAGCCGAGGGTTTTCGTGGGAGCGACCAATACCGGCTTTTGCAAAACAGCTCGCTCGCTCACGTATTGCGTACTCATGAAGGGATCCCCATCTCGCTTGCGATGGTGGTCTTGAGTGTTGCTAAAGACATCGGTCTGGCCGGTCACGGTATCAACTTTCCCGGCCATTTCATGGTTGAAGTTGAGGCGACGCTGATCGATCCATTGGCGATGGACTTAGTCGATGAACTCGCCCGGCGCCGCTGGCTGAAGAAAGTAAAACGCAGCGATTCCGAAGCGTTTGTGGTTGCCTCGCCCCTGGCGACTGTTGTTCGGATGTTGAACAACTTGAGCGGCCTCGCACTGGGCGAGAAGGATTTTGAGGGGGCGCTCGAGTTTAGTGGTTACAAACGCCTGCTGGCACCGCGCGATCTGGGGATCATAATCGAGCGCGCTCAAATATGGTTTGCCGCCGGCGGTAAAGATGCGGCGCGCGACACGTTAAAAACCGCGCTGGGATTAGCGCCCAACGACATGGTGCGAGCGCAGATCGAGCAGCAGATCGCAGAACTCGAATCCAGCGGCCGAACGCTACATTAGATGTTGCTAGAGAACGCGCGGCTTAAAGTCCTGCCACGTTGCATCAAGGCTGTATTCCTCGTCGCTGCGCTGCTTCTTGGTTTGCCGGCCCAGCGTTCGCATACCGTGTTCTTTGAACAAGTCGGTATCGTAGGCGTGACGTTTGCCCGCGTCGCTCAATGTCTCGAACGCCTCATTTATCACTGACGCAATCCAATGATCGCCACCTAAATCCGGGTGGGCCTTGAGTTTTTGCATGATCGTTCGATAACTGGCTTGAATGATTTCAAGCGGCGCATCGGGTTGCACGTAGAGCACGCGGTAGTAATTCCGCTTGTTTTGGCGGCGAATATCTGAGGACACGGAGTTTTTCCTGGGTACCTGCTGTGCGTATCGGCAGCGGGGCGGGAAACATTGAGCGCTGCCAGCAGAAATTGTGCGCCAGATCACGCCCGCGCGGTGGGCTTAGTTATTGATTTTGAGTTTGTATGTGACGTTGGCAATGGCCACTTCATCGCCGTCGCCGTCGGTGACCGATACGTCACCAAAGCAAATTGCGCCACCGCGACGACGGACGGTGGCGTGCGCACGGAGGGTCGAACCGGGGGACATCTTTAAAAAGCTAATTGAAAAGCCGACAGTCGCGCCCCGCGACTTCGCATTGGCGTTGGGATCGGACCAAAACGCGCAGGTTGCCGCGGTGTCCACCAACGCGCTTATGGCGCCCCCATGAATGCGATCGTCGCCCAGAAACGATCGATAGGGGAGTTCGACAATCGCGCGGTCGTCTCCCGCGCTGATCAACTTGAAGCCAAGGTGCTTTGAAAAAGGCTGTTGCTCTGCGATCTGAAGTGGGTGGTTCATAATCTAAATAACTTGTGCTCGATAAGCTCTGGACCGTCGATTAACCATCCCCAACGGCTGTACGTGGTCATAAACGGGGAGGCCCGCTATTTTGCCTTGAAATCTCCTCCCGACGGCTTTGAACCAAGGGATTTGAGCGGGGATTTCGTGGGCGGGCTCGCTGTTGGCGAAATCCGACAGTTTCATGACTTGCTCGATACCCCAAGTTTGCGTTTGAACGCCGGCAATGCGGTCGCCCGATCCCCCCAGCACCTGCCGGACCGCCCCGGGCGAGTGCAGTCGCGCCAGCCGCGCGGCTCAGCGCAGGCACCGGTGTCGAGCTAGCCGCCCTGTGCTCAAAGACCAGCGCTGGTAGCCTGTTTCCCCAAGCACAGCACTGATGGATGCCCCGTTATACGCCTGGGCGTGCCGGGGCATGGCGGTTGGCGATTAAACGAGAGGAATGACCTGCTCAGCAAAATCTTTCGCGGTATCGCGCACATGGTGGAGCCCCGGTAGCAGGCTGATTTCGCTCAAGCCAAGATCCGCGATCCCACGCACCCGCTCCGCAA
The DNA here is from genome assembly GCA_039030125.1 of Pseudomonadota bacterium. GTDB lineage: Bacteria > Pseudomonadota > Gammaproteobacteria > JBCCEV01. The sequence goes on from JBCCEV010000012.1 coordinate 6,102, forward strand.
GTTCGGAGGGCCCGCCGATCATGGTGGTGCCTTCCATCAACTCCGGCTTCACGAACTTACGTTCCTCCGGCGGACACCAACTGCAGTGACCTTGGTGAATACGTTGATGCCACTTTTCCTCTGGCAAGTCGAAGCTTTTAACGTGGTCACAATACTCTTCCCAAATATTTTTCATGTACTCGGGGACCACCTCGTCGTTTTTCGTCCAACGCCAGATCTCGTAGACGAAATGGATCCCAGTAACAACCCACGAAGAGGCGGCGTCGATGACCCGCTCGCTCTTCAACGTTTCGCCAGGCCGCAAAACAATCGCATTCGAAAGTGAGGTTGTATAGAAGTCGCTCGGGAGCTTGCGTCCAATCTTATCGGCGCCCTTGTTGATTTGATCGAGACTGAATTTCAGAACGTCAGCATCTTCGGCAAATGCCGAAACCAGGCCGTCGCCCATCTCGCCAACCAGTTCGAGGGCTTTGGGTCCATTGGCCGCGATGTAGATGGGGACCTGATCTTCTGTATTACGGAATCCCTCGCCATGGTCTTGCCAGACCAATGCGGTGGTTTTACCCCGATAAGTAAAATCAACCTCTTCGTTATTGAGCATGCCCTTCACGACGCGGATGTATTCGCGAAATTCCTTAAGGGGCATCGGGTTTTGACCCATGACCCGCATGGCGGTGTGACCGGTCCCGATCCCCAAGAATGTCCTTCCCGGCGCAAGTTGGTTAATCGTCGCGATTGCGGCGGCCGTCGTTGGCGCGATGCGCGTCCCAGGGATCGCGACGCCAGTGCCGATTTTTATCTTGGAGGTATTGGCTGCCGCCAACGCCATCGTTGCGTAGCAATCCGACCACATCATTTGGGTGTCTGGGATCCATGCCGCGTCGTAACCTAAGTCCTCGAATTCTTTGACGAGTTGCCAGTCGCTGACGCGCGTGGATACATGCAAGCTAAATTTCATCAGTGCTCCCCGCAGGCTAAGTGAGGGCGATATTATGTACGAGAATGGCGTTGAATCGCCAAAACGGTGGTGAAAGCCGCTGACGACGAAATTCAATCAACAGGTTTTGAATAACAGATGACCGCGCTACCCCCTAAAGATGACCGCTATTTTGAGGACTACCCGCAAGGCGCTCCGATCGAACTTGGCACCCTTTGTGTGAGTAAAGAGGAGGTGATCGCCTTCGCCGAACGTTACGATCCCCAGGCTTTCCACATTGATGAGCAAGCGGCCGATGCGTCTCATTTTGGTGGTTTGATCGCGAGCGGTTGGCATACGGGGTCGATGTTCATGCGGGTCTTGGTCGATGAATTCGTGTCGCCAGTCGCCGGAATGGGATCGCCGGGCATTGATGAACTCAGGTGGCTGGAACCGGTGCGTCCCGATGACGTATTGAGCGTGCGCGTGACCGTCACGGAGAAACGCCGTTCTCGCACGAAACCGGACCGCGGGATCATGAAAACTTTTGGCGAGGTGACCAACCAACGTGGCGTTACTGTGATGACCATACATGCGATGAGCATGGTGCGCTGCCGAGAGGTGAAAATATGAATCTAAGCTCACGTGATCTGATCAGCGAGCCTCTGCGAGTCGATGAGTTTGAAGCAGCCCAAGCACTGGTTTATGACTATCTGAAACCAACGCCGGAAATTCAATGGCCCTTGCTTAGTGAGGCGCTGAATTGCGAAGTATGGGTGAAACATGAGAATCATTTGCCGACCGGCGCGTTCAAAGTTCGCGGTGGCTTGTGGTACCAGTCTCAATTAGTGAGCCAACACTCGGATTGCCCGGGCGTGATTGCCGCCACGCGCGGGAATCATGGGCAGAGCGTCGCTTTTGCCGCCCGGCATTTTGATTTGCGCGCCGTGGTCGTTGTTCCATTCGGAAACAGCGTTGATAAAAATCGCGCAATGAAAGCATTGGGTGCTGAGCTTATCGAGCAGGGCAAGGACTTCGACGAAGCCTTGGTGTTCGCCAGAACGCTTGTTGAGCAAGAAGGCTTGCATTTCATGCCGAGCTTTAACGCGACCTTGGTCCAAGGTGTGGGGACCTACGCGCTGGAGCTATTTAGTGAGTTATCCAACTTGGATTACGTTTTCGTGCCGATTGGATTGGGATCTGGGATTTGCGGCACGGTCGCCGTGCGTGACGCCCTAGGTCTAGACACAAAAATCATCGGCGTGGTCGCGAGCGGCGCCGATGCTTATCGACGGTCGCTGCAAAGCGGCCGCTCGATTGCAACCGACGCGGCGGAAACGATTGCCGACGGCCTTGCGGTTCGGATCCCTAACGATGCGGCGCTTGCCTATATCAAGGCCGGGGTTGAATCAATCGTGGCGGTTAACGATGAACAGATCCTGGGAGCGATGAAACTGCTTTATGAAACCGCGCACAACGTTGCCGAAGGAGCGGGCAGCGCGAGTATCGCTGCGCTGATGAGCAACCAGGAAATAGTACGTGGCAAGCGCGTTGGAGTGGTGTTGTCCGGCGGTAACGTCGATGCGTCCCTATTTCAGCAAGCGCTGCGTTCATGAAACGATATTTTGAAGAGCTGGCACGCTATAACCAATGGGCGAACCAACGGATCTACTCGGCGGCTGCCGCTTTGCGTCTAGAAGATTATCATCGCGAGCTCGGCGCGTTTTTCGCCAGCGTGCACGGCACCCTCAATCATATTTTGGTGGGCGATAGGATATGGTTGAAGCGTTTTACCGGTGAGGGACAAGCGCCAGCGAGGCTTGATGAAGTTATGACCAAAGACCGCGAAGCGCTGCGGGAAATGCGCGAGCGAGAGGACCGCCGCATTTGCAGTTTCATCGACGTCCTTGATGATGCGCGGCTCCACCAAGAGTTGGTGTATCAGAACATGTCAGGCCGAAAGTTTGCCGATCCGTTTGCACAATTGCTTGGCCATTTTTTCAATCACCAAACGCACCATCGTGGTCAGGCACATGCGTTGCTGACGCAACTGAACGAACAAGCACCATCCCTTGATCTCGTCGCGATGATGCGCGAATAACCTCGTAATTTATCTAGGAGCCGGTTCCATGAAAGAAACTCGAACGCTTGCCGCAATTCTCTATGATGATTTCGAACTGCTCGACCTTTACGGTCCTCTTGAAATGTTCGGGACCTTGGGAAAGGCCGTTGAAATCGTAACAGTGGCTCACCAAAAAGGTGCGGTCGCCTCGACTCAAGGTCCGCAAACGGTTGCGACCTACGATTTCAATGACTGTCCGCGGCCGGATTTAGTCTTAGTGCCCGGCGGTATCGGTACTTTCGCTGCCATGGAAGATGAGGCCCTGCTCGAGTTTTTGCGCACCGGGGCGGACACCGCGCAAGTGACGATGTCGGTCTGTTCTGGTTCCGCCATTCTCGCCAAAGCCGGTTTGCTGGAGGGGCGTGCGGCGACCTCCAACAAGCAATTTTTCACGATGCTTGCCGCCGCCGGGCCCAACACCAACTGGGTTGAATCGGCGCGTTGGGTCGAAGACGGCAGCTTCGTAACCTCATCGGGGGTGTCGGCTGGCACGGATATGGCGCTGGCCGTGATTGCGAAGTTATATGGTCGCGAGACGGCCGAGAAAATCGCCGCTTATACCGAATACACTTGGCATACCGACGCGGATATTGACCCTTTTGTCTCCTATCTGGACGCCGGCGATATGGGCGAAGTAATGGAAGTGCTAGGGCGCGGTGCGGCCTGAGTACCGCCCGCAGGGGATCGTTACCAACTAACCCCAGGGCAAGGGCATTGGCTGGTTGTGCTCATCAAACACCTCGACCGGCGCCATCGCCAAGGTCGCCACGATGTTCAGATCCTCGTCCCCCGCGTTGCAAATTTGGTGCACAACGTTGGCTGGGATCAGCAGCGTCTCGTCGGCGCCGAAGAACACTTCTTTGTCTTCGAATTTGCATACGCCTTTGCCGGTGGAGCACATAATCACTTCTTCGCAGTCATGTCGGTGCACGGGCGTTGCGGCGTGCGCGTCAATCGTTTGGCGCCAAACCTCAAATTGACCTAAGCCGTCTTTTTCGCCGGCCAGCGTTTGGTGCGCGAGGCCGGGCAAATGATGCATCTGTTGTGATGAGTTCTTGTTCACTTTCATCGTTTAGCTCCTGTGGGCAGGCAAGGAGGAGGTGGGTACCCCATGGTAGTCGAAAAACTTTCGTATCGGGCCATAACCCATGTAACGACCGAGCTGGCGACCATCGGCTTTGGTTAAGTCGACCCACAACAGGCAATCGATCGAGTTATTAAAATTTGGATCGACATTGAACCCCATAATCCGGCCATTGAGTTTTAAATACTGGCGCAAGAGAACCGGCACGCCTTTGTGATTGTCTTCGAGCACGTTGAGGAGGTCAGAGATGATGCGTAAATCCTCGACGTTCAAATCGGCCAAGCTTAGATTACCCTGCTTCACCCGGAAGGGCCGGCGCGGTTTAACCAAGCTTGTTCGTTGCGGTTCCATTTTTTGGTGACGCAAAAACTGCACGATGAGTTGTTGCGACAAGGGGTGGTAGTCGTCGCTAATACTGACGGGACCAAACAGGATTTTGTAGCGTGGATTTTTTGCGACATAGGTTGCGATCCCGCGCCACAGCAACATCAATGAGGAGTGCGAACGCTGGTAGCGTGGGCTAACGAATGAGCGCCCGACCTCCAAGGATTGATAAAGATCGTCGGCGAGTTGTTTGTCGAGTTTGAATAAACTCTGGACGTATAACCCCGATAAGCCGAATTTGCGGAGTATTTCATCGCCATGCCCCAAGCGATAGCCGCCGGTGATTTCACGTGTCTCCTTATCCCAGACGAACAGGTGCCGGTAGTAGCTATCGAACAGATCCAAATCCGCGCTCTTCCCGGTTCCTTCGCCGACCGCGCGGAATGCGATCTCGCGCAGCCGGCCGATTTCCTGCAAGGTCCAGGGGATTTGATCGGCCGATGCGATGTAGACGTCGCGCTCACCGCTGCTGAGTAACTTTTGGGAGGCATCAAGTTCGCCAATCTCTTGCTCGATATGCTCGCACGGAATGGATCGGTGCATCGCGGTCAGCGGTCGCGAGTTGGTGGGCACACGGCCAATAGCGAATCGCGAACGGCCCGCGGATTTGGGCAACAAGTAGGTTTTGGTCTGCAAGTAAGCGGCCAGCGCACGTTTATCCTCAAACAACTGCAGAACCTCGGGCTCAATGGGCTTGCCGATTTCGGCATGAATCCGAGCACCTTTCTTGCGCAGCATTTCGCGGACCAAAAGTGCCGTGCGGATACTCGGGTGAACAAGACCTCCAAGTTGAAAAAGATTACTGTTTCGCCCGTCGAGATGAATGGGTATTACGGGCACGCCGCTGCGTTTGGCAAGCCAGGCGACGCCGGGATCCCAGTCAGGATCGACGATTGTTTTGGTTCGTGGCCGCATACTGGAAACTTCACCACCGGGAAACATCACCAGCGCGCCGCCATTCTTTGCCCAACCCAGCGCCTCGCGAACCCCAGAAAAGTTAAACCGTTTGGCCCCCTCGCCGCCGAAAGGATCGATTTGCACGAACAACTCGCGCAGCTCCACGAAATTCGTAAGGAAATGATTTGCCATCAGGCGCACGTCCTCGCGTCGACGCATCATCAGATCCACGAGCGCTAGGCCATCGAGACCACCGTGCGGGTGATTAACGACGATGAGGCAGCCGCCGTGCTCAGGGATCCGGTTGAGTTTGTGCGCCTCAGCGTGGACGCTCACGCCCAGCTCGTCGAGCGCCAAGGCCGCAAATTCATTGGGATCGCTGGCCGGCGCAATTTGATGATAGCGGCGTGTGAGTTCAGCAAAGCCGAGTGCCCGGTCCGCCATGAAAGCCAGAGCGGCGCCGAGGCGGCCGTATTTCGACAGGTACGGACTTAAGGTAAACGCCGGGCGTCCATGCGCGACTTCATTTCGAATCTCGGAGTCGCTCATAAAAGCCGGTTAATTTGCGAGAAAATGCCGAAAATCGCTTCGCCCTTGGTACAATTTGCAGCCCGGCGAACTATATCACGATGGCGCCGCAGAAGTGCTGAAATTTCCGGGTTTGAACGAATTTTAAGAGGGTTTATGTCGCACTGGTCACTAGAAGATATCGCCTGGGATCAGGTGCGCCCCGGTTGCGTTGATGCACCGCTGCTGGCCGCGATCAAAACGGCCGCGCTGGTAGAGGCCAACAGCGCCGACTATGTCGCTTACCTCCATTCAGTATTTGGCAACGATCCGGAGTTCATGGCGGCCGCCTCCCGGTGGGGTGAAGAAGAGGCTCAGCATGGTGAAGCGCTGGGACGGTGGGCCGAAGCCATTGACCCCGAATTCGATTTTCAACACAGCCTGGCAATTTTCCGAGATGGCTATCAGATCCCGGTGGAAGTGGAAGATTCGGTTCGCGGGTCCCGCACCGGTGAGTTGCTGGCGCGCTGCGTCGTGGAATCCGGCACCTGTTCTTTCTATTCCGCCGTGCGCGACGCTACCCAGGAGCCGGTTCTAAAACAGATTTGCGGGCATATCGCCCAGGACGAGGCGCAACACTACCAATTGTTCTATGTGCATATGCGGCGCTATGCCAAGACTCAGCCGCTGTCGGTGTTGCGCCGCTTGCAGATTGCCGGCGGCCGTATCGCGGAGACTTCAGATGACGAGCTGACCTACGCGTATTACAGTGCCAACGTCGCCGGGTCGCAGGCGGGCTATGCGCGCAGAGATTACGCGAAACGCTATCAGAATACCGCCACCAGCCTCTACGAGGAACAGCATGTCGTCACCGTGATTCGGATGGTGTGGCGCGCAATCGGCTTCAACCCTTTGGGCGCCTTAGCCCAAGTGGTGGCGAAATGTAGCTGGCTACTCTTACGTTGGCGGACCGCAGAGCTTCGCGCTGTGCGTTAAGGCGCCGCTAAATCCTCGATTTCCTTGCCCAATAAGGATGGCTGCGCTTGATATCTGCGCCACATGAATGGCGCCATGAGCTGCCCCCACAGTTTGTTGGGAATGGCGTCACTGATACCGAGATTTCCGACGTTTTCTGAGGGTTTGTAGAGGTAGGTGCCGAAGAGCTGATCCCAGAGCATGAGATTCTCGCCGTAATTCGTATTGCTCTCTCCAACGATGCTCGAATGGTGCCAGCGGTGGAGATTCGGCGTATTGAAGACCCAATTCATGACGTTGCAATTCATGTCAACGTTACAGTGGGTAAGAACGCCGATATAGGCGGTAATTGCGCTGATCCAAACGATTGCGTCGATCGACAGCCCACACAGCAACATGATCACCGCCCCGGCACTGACGCTGGCCAATGAATCGACAAAGTGAAACCGTCCCGTGTTCACAAGCCATAGTTTCTTCACGCTATGGTGAACGGCGTGAAATCGCCAGAGGAGTGGCCACTGGTGGGCGATCCGGTGCGCCCAGTAGAGTCCGAATTCAGAAATAATCAAACCGATCCCGACCTGGCCCCACAGCGGCAGCTCTGCGAGGGGCCCCGCAAGGTCCTCTGGGATCAAGCCTAAGGTCATGAACTGAATAAGCAGGATCTGCACGAGTCCTTTGTTGAGGACCGTGTGTCCGACGTCGGCGCCCAACTGACCGTCACCTTGGCGCCACAGAGGACGGTATGGCATGAGCCGCTCCAGCAGCAGGAGCCAAACGATAATCCAAACGTAGGAGATGTTGAAGAAGAGCGTCGGCTCGCCGCGCGCGAAACCAAACGCCAAGATCGCGCATGATGAAAGCAGGAGGTAAGGCCACGCGATGGCGGCAACGAGCGCTCGCATAAAACGGGTGAAAGCTAAAGCCTGCGCCTAGTTTGCCGGAGTCGCGGCCACCTTGTCATGCAAAGAGCATTCATAACGTAGCGCGGTCGAAATCTGGTAGCGGTCAGTATCTTTGTCGCGTGCGAGTCCGCATTTGACCTCGGTCGAGAGACGGTAGTTTTGCTGTTCGCGCGCAATGAGGAAGGTATAGCGGGGGCTGCAGTTCGAGGCACACCGCTGGTAAAGCTTTTTACCTTCTTCGCCACGTCCCTGTGAGAATTTCATAACCCATTCATTAATATCATCGACCGATTCGAATTGCTGATCCGCAAACCGCCAGGGATTGACTTGAGTTTGTTGCTCAAGCGTGAGGCAGATTTCGTCTTGGTCTTCTTCGGCAAGGAAGTCCATAGGTTCGACGCGGTAGACGACTTGCGAGTCGGGCGAGCTAGTGCAATCGCGCCCGCAATCCACGGTCTTCTGCAGGCGCGGCTGGGCCAACGCTTCTTTTAGAAGATCGCCGGCTATGGCGCGAATTGACTCAGGGTGAGAGGCGATGTTCTTCATCAAACCGGCAGATCCAACCTCGCTATTGAGAGGCACCTCCAGATGACCTTTAGGGCAATTTGGGGCTGGTTCGGAAGCTGGCGCGTCGACCATATGCGCCATTAGGAAAATCATCACGGATCCTAGAATTTTCCCTTTATTCATAACGTTACCGTCGCTTCTTTGCTTTGATTTAAAATAAATATTAAAAAATAAACGATTTAGAATCGATAAATAAATAAAAAAATATTTATTTAAATATTTATATTTATATTTTGGGATTAAATCACAAATGAATCTTTGGTGCGATGCAAAATGATTGTAGATGCAAATTGCACCATTGTCATTTTTGGTGCCCGTATGCTGGACCGCGAGCTAGGGCGACGTCGCGATCATCTTCTCAATCGCGTCGCGCGCCAGAGGGCCGGTTTGGTAGCCAGCGAGCCCACCCGCGGGATTAAACAGGAGGTAGGTTGGCGTGCCCTTGAACCCTTCATCGGTGAAGGCGCGGTAAACTTCGCCGAATGATTGGGGATCGCTGATCACAGTGGTGTAGCTCAGGTTTTCAGATTTCTCGTAATTCGCCACCTTGGCACCAGCGCCAAACCCGTCCAAGGCAATTCCCAAGACAACGGCGTCCTTGTCTTTGTGCGCGCTGTGGAAAGCAGAGATCATCGGCTGTTGTTGACGACAGACCCCGCAATAGGTCGTCCACGCCATCACCAGGGTCCATTTTCCGGCCGGGAAGTAATCGCCGAGCGCGACGGGCTCGCCGGCTAGATTCTGCGCGGCCAAGCCGCCAGCCGCCTGCGTGATGGGAGACCAATATGAGATCACCAAGGTGCACAGAGCGAAGGCGCGAAGGGGCGCAAGCATGGTGCGGCGCATGAGTTAAACTCTGACGGGAAGGGCCCTATAGACCGCCGGAGCGCCCCAAAGTTTCCGGCTGTGAGTCACCGCGCCCAAAGTTACCAATAAGTCATCTTGGACGCGGATGGGCAGGCGCCTAAGCCGCCTTGCTTTGGGCCTGGTGGAATGCCTCGAGACGACGCAATTCCTCCCAGCCTAGATAGCTGGTAAAGCCGGCGTCTTCCTCAAAAAACAAGACCGGCCCATTGCAAATAAATAAGTATTCGGTGTCCTCAAGCGCAGTCGTGGCACCGTGAATCATGCCATTGGGTTCGTAGATGTAGTCGCCCGCATCCAGGGTGCCGTCTCGAACCTGCAGCTTGCCGGTCATGATGAACGTGTGTGATGCGGACAGGTGTTTGTGTTGCGGCGCGGAAAATCCTTTGAGCCAGCGAAACAAAACGGCCCAAGAGCCCGACTCAGAACCTGTCCATAACACTTTTAGAAAAGCGCGCTCAGGATCCATGGGCATCGGCACCCACGGTTTGTCGCCGGTTTTGACGAGCGTATCCAGCAATTGCGGATTGATTGGGGAAATATCTTGTTGCATCGCCATGTGATTTCTCCTGGCTTGGGTAGTAGGTGTCTCGATAGACTTAAAGCTAGGCCGCCGCCGCGTCCTGCATGAACGACGGGGGCCCGTCGACTTCTCGATCGAATAGCGGCGTGGGACCGAGTTTGCGGATCTCAGGCAGGACCTCCCTTGCAAATAGCGTCATATTCGCTTGCGCCACCTCGGCCGGCATGCCCGCAAAGCTGAAAATTCCGGTAAACCCACAACAATTCGTACGTGATTGAATATCCTTGATTTTTTCAAAGCACTGCTGGGGCGTGCCATAGATCTGCAGGTCCATGAAGAACTGCGCCATCGCGTCGACCCCTTCAGCGGCGATGGTCTCTGTGAGGCGCTTGTAATACTCGTAACCCTTGGTTTTCTCGAAATGGTCGGAAGCCATTTCGTAGTGCTTAACCACTGAATTCCAGTAGCCAACGATATATTCATAGGCCATTGCTTCGGCTTTGTGTGGGTCCTTATCGCAACACACCCAACCAGCGACATACGGATTAGGGGCATCAACGCCGTGGGTCGCGCGGAATAACTCGTTGTATTCCTTAAGCTCCGCAGCGTGTTCTTCCCAGGGCTTTTGCGGGATCACCAAAATCCCAAGTCCAAGTTTCGCCATCACCCGCGACGATTCGGGCGACACGGCGGCGGCATAGGTGCGATTTCGCAGTGAGCGATAGGGCTCGGGGCGGATCCGTGCTCGCGGTTGTTGAATGTGTTTGCCGTCATATTCGCAATAACCATTTTCCAGTCCTTCGAGGATCATTTCTGCCGATTCCACGAAGCGCTCGCGCGACTCGTCCATCGGTACCCGAAAACCCTCGAACTCCACCCGACCCAGGCCACGGCCGATACCAAAGATCACCCGTCCTTCGGACATGCAATCGAGCATCGACACCTTTTCGGCCACGCGCATGGGGTCATTCCAAGGCAGCACCACCACCATGCTGCCAAGTTTCACTTTCTTACTATGCCCGCCGACAAAGGAGAGAAACTGCATCACATCGGGTGTCATCGTGTAGTCGGTGAAGTGGTGCTCAACGCCCCATACCGATTCGAAACCGAGATCCTCCGCCATTAATGCCAGCGCCATGTCTTGGTTATAGGTATCGAAGTCGAGCTTGCCGTCGGCGTTGTCGGGGTTCTGGAATATCGAAGCCATTCCGATGTGCATGAGCGCTACTCCTTGGATGTTTTTGAACGCTAGCACGCAGTTAATGGCTGTTCGTGCGAGAAGTCAAATCTCTGCAGCGCGCCCGGCGCAATGGTGCGGTGCGTATAATTCGCCACTCGCACAGCACCGGACTTGGGGGCGAACTGCCGCGCCTGTCGAATCGTTCGTCGCAAGTGCTAACTTGAACTACCCGGTCGGTTTGGAGCGTATCCGAGCGCCTGACTGCGTTTAAATCTCTGCCGATATCGAGAACATCTGATGGTCGCACCTGCTAGAACCCTATCCGGGCGCAAACAAAAACCGGAATTCGAATGGGGTGCGCTGCGGGCGCTAGCGCCTTATCTGTGGCCGCGCGGTCAGTTCAATATCAAGGCGCGCGTCACCATTGCGCTCGGTTTTCTGGCCTTGGCTAAGGTCGCCAATGTCTACCTGCCGTTAATTTACAAGCAGATGGTGGATCTGTTCTCGGTGCCCGGCGCACTACCGTTACAACTGCCTATTGCGTTACTGCTTGGATACGGGCTGTTAAGGGTCGCCACGATCGCTTTTGCCGAGCTTCGCGATGCAGTGTTTGCCAAGGTCGCGCAGCGGGCGATTCGAGATGTTGCTCTCAAGACTTTTCGGCACCTTCACGCCCTCGCGCTGCGCTTCCATCTTGAACGGCAAACTGGCGGTCTATCGCGGGCCATTGAACGCGGCACAAAGGGGATAGATTTTCTCCTTACCTTCATGCTCTTCAACGTACTGCCGACTTTGTTAGAGATCACGATGGTCTGCGGGATCTTGTGGGCGCTGTTTAATGTCTGGTACGCGCTCGTGACGTTTTGCACGATTGCAGGCTACATCGGCTACACCTTGGTGGTCACTGAATGGCGATTGAAGTATCGGCGTCAAATGAACGAAACCGATCAGGAAGCCAACACTCGTGCGATCGACAGCCTGCTAAATTTCGAGACAGTGAAGTATTTTGGCAACGAACATTTCGAGGCGGAGCGCTTTGATCGCTCCCTGGCGCGCTACGAGAAGGCTGCGGTAACCAGTAAGGCCAGCTTGGCCTTATTAAACATTGGGCAAGCGGCGATCGTCGGCACCGGCTTAACAATAGTGATGGCCATGGCCGGGCAGGGCGTCATCGACGGCGAGATGTCGGTCGGTGATTTCGTGTTGGTCAATACTTATCTTATTCAGCTCTATATGCCACTGAACTTCCTGGGATTCGTCTACCGCGAAATCAAGCAATCGCTAACCGATATGGAGGCAATGTTTCATTTGCTGGATGTTAATGCCGAAATCCAAGACTCTCAGGACGCGGTGACCTTGCACGCCGCTGCCGGGAAAGTCGAATTCAGCGAAGTTAGTTTCGCCTACGACGATCGCCGTCCCATTCTTAAAAACATTTCTTTCGTGATTGAGCCAGGCAAGAAGCTCGCGGTGGTGGGATCGAGCGGGGCGGGCAAATCAACTCTGGCGCGTTTGATGTTCCGTTTCTATGACGTATCGGCAGGTGCGATCCGTATCGATGGTCAAGATATTCGCAACGTGACCCAGAAAAGTCTCCGCGAATGCATTGGCGTGGTGCCGCAAGATACCGTGCTGTTCAATGACACGGTGGCGTACAACATTGCCTATGGCCGGCCCGGGGCTGAGGAGAGCGAAGTTGTCGAATCGGCCAAGATCGCCAAGATTGATGATTTCATTGAAGGCACACCCGATGGCTACGCAACGATGGTTGGCGAGCGTGGTTTGAAACTCTCCGGCGGTGAAAAGCAGCGCGTAGCGATAGCGCGGACAGTCCTCAAACGGCCTAAAATTTTGATCTTTGATGAGGCGACCTCAGCGTTGGATACACGCACTGAGCGCGAAATCCAAGCATCACTGGCGGTCGTGTCTAAAGGTCACACGACATTGGTGATTGCACATCGCCTTTCGACGGTCGTTGACGCAGATGAGATCATTGTCCTTGATGCCGGTGCCATCGTTGAACGCGGGAATCATGAGCAGCTTTTGGCGCACAATGGTTTGTACGCGGCCATGTGGGTCCGCCAGCAGGAAGCGATGCGTGAGGACACGGTCGAAGATAGCCCCAGCGATTAACGGCACGGCAGCCAATTTCGACCGCTGATTGCCGCACGATCTGATTTATCATTAGGCAACACTCACGCATCTGAGGGGAGTCAAGATGAGCAGCGTCCAACCGGATATTCTCGACGGCTATCGGATATTGGACTTCACCCGGGCACTGGCTGGCCCCACCTGCACCAGAATGTTTGCCGAACTGGGTGCGGAAGTGATCAAGGTGGAAAGTGCGCCGGCCGGCGACATGACCCGCGCGATCTCCAAATTCAATGGCAGCGATCGCAGTCTTTATTTCGTCCAGCAAAATTTGAACAAGCGGAGTCTGTGTTTGAATCTGCGCGATCCGCGCGCCCTGGAATTACTCAAGGAAATCATAGCGACCTGCGATGTTGTCGTTGAAAACTTTAAGCCCGGCGTGCTCGCGGAGATGGGCCTGGGCTATGAGGTTCTACAATCGATTAAGCCCGACATTATCCTTTGTTCGATATCGGCTCTCGGGCAGAGTGGGCCGTTATCGACTAAACCGGGGTACGACTACATCGCGCAGGCCTATTCTGGGGTCACCTCGATGATCGGCGATGAGCACGAGGCACCGTATTTGCCGCTGGTGGGGGTGGGCGATGTGAGCACCGGCGTGACCGCGGCGTTCAGTATTTGCGCGGCACTGTTAAAGCGCGATAAGACCGGTGAAGGGCAGCACATCGATGTCGCCTTACTGGATGTTTATTATCACTATCACGAAGCGAATATTCATCAATACAGTGCCACCAATGGTGAGCTAAACCCCACCCGCAAGGGCCGGCACGTGAGCTACGTGTGCCCGGCAGGGATCTTTAACGGCACCGATGGCTATCTGTTGGTGATGGGTTTTCTACACCATTGGCCTGATCTCTGTAAAGCAATGGGCCGCGAGGATTTAATTACCGATCCCGATTTCGAAAATGACGGCGTACGGCTGCAGCGGGTGGATGAGGTGATTGCTGTTATCGAAGCTTGGTTGAAAACGTTTCCAGATGTCGATTCGGCGATTGCGAAGCTGGAGGCTTCCGGCGTCCCTTGCGCGCCGATTTTATCGGTGGAAGATACAACCCAGCATCCTCACCATCTAGCGCGACAAACCGTGCGTACGGTTAACGATCCAATTTACGGCGAATTCCAGATGCCCGGCATGCCGGCTCGTTTCATAGGTAAAGAACCGCACCCCGGTTACGTGGCCCCCACCTTGGGGGAGCATAATGCTGCCGTCTTAAAGGAGGTGTTAGGCAAATCAGATGCCGATATCGAAGCCTTGGCGGAAGACGGTGTCTTGCACGCCGAGGAGCGCTAGCGCATCTAGAATTTGAGGACAGATTTGGCCGCCGGCCGCTCGCGGTAGCGCGCATCCCAGGCGGCAACGTGCTCATGCTCGGAGACGAAATCGAATTTCGCGAAGCGCATGAATTGAAACGCCGCCTGCAGCGTGCAATCGGCAACTGAGACTTCCTCACCGAGCAGGTAGGGGCGCCCGTCACTTAAAACGTCGTTCAGATACCCAAACCCCACCGGCAGCCGACCTTCGGCCTGCTCTGCTACCGCCGGAATAGCGGGTAACCCGATCGGTGAATTCGTGGCATGGATGTAGCGCGCCAGTGGATCGAGGATCCTTAGGTCCGCGATCCGTTCGAGTTCCCTTGCACGCGCGATTTCTCGCGCGCTGCCCCCCCACATACTCGGCACCGGGTTAAGGGTCTCGAGGTAATCAATGATGGGCAGGGACTCGAAAATATAATCCCCCTGGGCGATTTCCAAGACCGGCACGGCGCCGAACGGATTGCGTTGCAGGTGCGCGGGGCTGTTCTGCTCACCTTTCAATGTGTTGACCAACTCGGTATCAATTTCGATTGGGGCACCGGCCGTGGACTTTTCAGCAAGATAAAGCATCACCTTGGTTGGGTTTGGCGCAACGGGGACCATGTAAAGAATCATTGTGCTTACCAGTTTTCGATTGCGGTGCGAACATCAACTTCGAAACTCCAGCCGCGTTTGGGCTGTTGGTAGAGGTATTCGAAGGCATCCACGATAGCGCTCAGATCGATGAGCCCGTCCTCACCCAGTTGCTCGGCGAACTCGGGATAACCCTCCTTGATTTTCTCGCCGTTGATGGCGCCGTCGACGACGACGTGTCCAACATGAACCTGCTCCGGGCCATACTCCTTGGCCATTGCTTGCGCCATCACGCGCAGCGCTGCCTTGCTTGAGTTGAAGGCGCCAAAATTGGGGCGGCCGCGCAGCGACGCGCTCGCGCCCGTGAAGAGCAGGGCACCGCCGGTGCCACGCATGTGCTTGATGGCCTCGCGGCCAAACAAGAAACCTCCAAGGCAACAAATCCGCCAAGAAGCTTCGAAATATTCAGCGCTCATCTCTCCAAGCGCGCCGGGCGTGTTGTTCCCAGCGTTGTAAATCGCGAGCTTTACCGGGCCGGCTGCGGCCGCTTTTGTATAAAGCTCAGCGACCTCAGTCTCGTTCGTTGCATCGGCCTTGAACGCGGTGGCCTTGCCGCCTGCGGCATTGATATCGGCGGCGACCGCGTCAATGCTGCTGGCAGTTCGCCCTGCGATAAAAACGTGAAGATCAAGCGACGCGAAGCGCTTAGCGAGTTGGCCGCCCAAGCCGTCGACCGGCCCAACGCCCATGATGATGGCTGTGTTCATGATAGTCCCGATTGGAATTGGTGCCGAGATTCTCAGGGTATCAGGGCAATCTCGCAACCGGACCCGCGAAGCGTTTCGGGTGTCGTTGCCGGATGCTTATTTGAAACCAGGCTCGCCATGGCGATGCGCGCGAGGGCACCGTTTATAGTGTGCATTGCGCGGCTCGGGAATCGCGGCTTCGCCAGCGGGATTTCCACGCGGCGATGCGCTGCCAATTCGGATACGCCAAGAGACTAATTAATACGCGAGGGTGCGATGGAGAAACCATTTAGTCAGGCCAGCGAGAATAATAAGCAGCCAATTTTGCAAGTGGTTGAGCCCTACCTGATGCGGGTCAAGGATGTTCTCGAAATTGGATCAGGCACCGGGCAGCACGCGGTGTATCTCGCCGCGGCACTCAGTCATTTGCAATGGCAAACCAGTGATCTTGGCGCTAACCACGAAGGGATAAACATGTGGCTCGCGGAGGCCGGTCTCAAGAATGTCTTAGCGCCGCTTGAATTAGATGCCGCAGCCGAGCTTTGGCCCAAGTTAAAGGCCGGCGCAGTGTTTACGGCCAATACGGTGCATTACATGCCGTGGGCACACGCGTGCGAATTGTTTAAGAAAGTTGCGACGGTGTTGCAATCATCTGCGCCGTTTCTACTTTACGGACCGTTCAATTACGATGGTCGTTTTATCAGTGATGGTAATGAACGCTTAGATGCGTGGTTGAAAAACATCGATCCCCAGTTTGGGATCCGCGATTTCGAAGTCGTGGTGGAGCGCGTTGAAAAAGCAGGATTTGTGCTTGATGAAGAGCACATCATGCCGGCCAATAATCGGCTATTGGCTTTTCTACGCGCCTAGGCGTTTCGGATCGTGAGGCCGCCATCAACCGGCAGGTGCGTGCCAGTGATGTAGCGGGAGGCAGGCAACGCGAAATTAAGCGTTGCGTGAGCAACTTCTTCAGGATCGCCGTATCGTTTGAGTGCAACGCGGCGCTTGGCGAATACTCCTTTGTGCTCATCGGAGATGTCGGCTGTCAGGCCGGTGTTGATTGGCCCTGGACAAATACAGTTGACGGTGATGTCGCGCATGCCAAATTCGAGTGCCAGCGACCGGGTGAGACCAATGAGTCCAGTCTTTGCTGCCGTGTACGGGCTTATACCGTAGGTAGCGCCCAAGCCTTCGGTAGACGCGATGTTGATGATCCTGGCGTCATCGGCTTTTTCCAAATGCGGCAGGCATTCTCTAATCAGCATTACAGGCGCGCGCAGCAATATGTCGACGGTTTTGTCCCACCCCGCTTCAAACGCGTCGCTGTCCACGCCGCCAGCGACAAACATGCCGGCATTGTTGACCAGAATATCCAAGCGCCCCCACTTTTCGACAATGGCCTGGACGACACCGCTACGGTCGCCCGGTGAAGCCACATCGAGGCGCCAGGCATAGGCGCTACCGCCCGCTTCGTTAATACGTGCGGCAACGTCATCGCAAGTGGCCTGATCGAGATCGGTCACGGCGACGTGCGCGCCTTCATCGGCAAATAACTCCGCTGTGGCTAGGCCCATGCCGCTGGCGGCACCGGTGATCAGCGCCACTTTCCCTTTAATGCTCCGACTCAACTTACTCAAACGTGACACGGCGGTTCTCCAAACGGGACAGGTGTTGTCTCAAGCCGTGACAATCGCCTTGAGGCTGTTGGGGCTCAGGATTTCAATCCAATACCCATCCGGGTCTTTGATGAAGGCTATCCCTTTCATTTTGCCATCGTTCGGATGTTTGACGAACTCGACATTCAAAGACGCAAACCGATCGCAAGCCCCATCAACATCCGGAACCGAAAGACCGATATGCCCGAATCCTTGAGGTTCGGCGTTGCCATCATGATAGCCGGCGAAATTTTCATCGGACTCAGTACCCCAGTTGTGCGTTAGCTCAACGAGGGCGGGGCGGCTGAACACCCATGCTGCGCGGTCGCCCGCGTCTTCGGGGATCAGTTCGCCAGGCTCCAGGTATCCCATGAAATAAAGCGAGAAGGTCATCTCCGGAAAGTCATATTTTTCGAGCAAGGTCATGCCTAACACGTCGCGATAAAACGCCACGGAGATCTCCGGATCTTTAACACGCATCATTGTTTGGTTCATGACGAAGCCGGCGGTGGGGTTGTCAGTCATTGTTGTTTCTCCTGCACCTTAAGCTTGGGCGGCGCTATTGTTTCACACCCGTTGTTCGGAGTAACGTCCCCGCTCAATTCTTCGGCGAGAATAACAATGAAGGCACCGATTGATATTGCGGATTTCGTGGCAATGGATGGAATTGCAATGGCTACCGCGATCAAAGCGGGCGAGATTAGCGCGCCAGAGGCCGTTGCCACGAGCCAATTAATGGCTAGGGCTTTGAATCCGCAACTCAATGCTTTTGTAGAAATATTTGAAGTGCCGCTGGCCTATGAGTCGAAGGGTGCGTTCTGTGGCACTCCTTTCGCGATCAAGGATCTCGTCTGCCATGCTGCTGGCGTACTGAACGAGAATGGCAGCGCGCTGACTGCCGGGTTGGTTACGCCTCACGATACCTGGTTGATGCAGCGTTGGCGGCATGCCGGTCTGCAAACAATCGGGCGTTTGGCCACGCCCGAATTCGGCTACTGCGCGACCACCGAGCCGAAGGTGCATGGCGCGGTTCGCAACCCTTGGGACCTCACGCGCTCATCGGGAGGCTCCAGCGGTGCGTCATCGGCGGTTGTCGCCGCCGGAATCGTGCCTTTTGCGCATGCCAACGATGGCGGCGGCTCGGTGCGGATCCCGGCGGCATGTACTGGCTTAATTGGTCTTAAACCAAGCCGCGGGCGCATATCGTTTGCGCCCGATGGTGGTGAAGGGCTAAGCGGCCTTGCCATTGAGTTCGCCGTCACCCGCTCGGTGCGTGATGCGGCTGCGTTGCTCGATCAAGTTGCCGTTCCGGCTCCAGGGGATCCCTATATGATCGAACGCGCCGTGCCGTCGTATCGCGACGCTTTGATGGCTGGGACCAAACCCTTACGCATCGCCGTCATGACCGATCCGTGGTCGGGAAGCGCTGTTGAAGCTGAGGTCAAAAATGCCGTGGCCGAGGCGCAGAATTTGTGTCTTGAACTTGGTCATTCGGTCTATGAGGCGCAACCCGCACTCGCCTGGGAACCGTTCCTGCGCGCCACACATGTTTTTTGGTCGGCGCATGTACATCATTGGATCGCCGCGATGGAAGCGGCGACGGGACGAGCGGCGGGTCCCGAGACACTCGAAGCCACGACGTGGGCGGTCTATCAAGAAGGTGCAGCCCTTAGCGCGCGCGATTTTTTGAAGGCCACCGGTGTCGCCAATCAAATCACACGGGACATGGCGGTGTTCTTTGGCGATTACGACGTGTTGATGAGCCCAGTGCTTGCCAGCTTGCCGGTTAAAATTGGAACTATAAACGCCGACGATCACCGTCACAGCGCGCGCGATTGGACTGCGATGCAGTTTGACTATGCGCCCTTTACGCCACCTTTCAACATGACCGGTCAACCGGCGATATCGCTGCCGTTGGGGAGTGCCAATGGTGTTCCGATTGGTGTGCAATTCGTCGCGGCAGCGGGACGCGAAGATATCCTGCTGGCCCTCGCGCAGCAGCTCGAGCGTGTTAAGCCCTTCAAGACCGTGTCCCCGTTATGGCGGGAACTGCTGCCCTAGTGCACGTAGTTTTCGTTGTCTTCCGGGGTTTGCGGAAGAGGATCGCAAACCACTCGATTGCGACCCATTTCCTTGGCGCGGTAAAGTGAGCGGTCGGCATCGCCGAGCAGTGCGTCGAAACTTTGCGACGCCTCCGGAGTCATTGCGCTGACGCCGAAACTCGCCGTCAGCACGCCGCGTGGCGTGCGATCGTGGGTGATCCCCAAATTCTCAAGCTTTTCGCGAATTTGCTCGGCGACCAAAGCGGCACTGCCGCTGTTGGTGTCCGGAAGTAAGATGGCGAACTCTTCGCCACCATAGCGGGCGGCCAGGTCACCGCCACGGCGCAGGCTGTTCTCCAGCAGGGTTGCGAGCTGGCGCAAGCAGGCGTCGCCACCGGGATGGCCATAGCGATCGTTGTATTCCTTGAAATGATCGATGTCGACCAGGATCAGGGCCAGAGGCTGTTGGGCACGCGCTGCACGATTCCATTCCCGCTCGAGGGTATAGTCAAAACGGCGGCGATTCGCGATACCGGTCAAACCATCAAGGGAGGACAGCTTTTCAAGTTCCTTGGCAAGCTGTTCAGCGCGCTCTTTTGCTTCGCGGAGCTCTATCTCCGTTTGTTCGCGACGGGTGAGGTCCGCGGCCAGCTCGGTATTGAGGTTTTCGACGTGAACCTTGCCTTCTCCCAGTTCGTTAGCGAGTTCGGCATTGAGACGTTGTGCGATCTGGTTCTGCATTAAGAATCGATGATTGTTGATCGCCATGAGCATCATCGCTGGGATGTACACCACTATTGTGCCGGCGCCTAAAACAAAATTTATTTGATCACCCGTCGCAAGCATCGCGAACCCGGGAGGCACCATTGCTGCGACAAGCCAGGCAAATATGCCCTCCGGGACAAAGCCATAAGCTGAAGCAATCCAGGCTGCCGACGATGCCAGCCACAGCATAATCAGCAGCCGATACTCTGGTGGTGACACCGGCACCAAAAAAAACGAAAGGCCCCACATCACTCCGGAGCAAAAAAGTGCCGCGATCAACAGGCGGTTCGCACTACCCGGCAAGCGGCGCGATTTTAGCCGGCGATGCAGCAATGCGCGGAGCGCCGACGGTATGTTGACCAATACAAACCAAGCAAGCACCACCGGCGCGGAAGCTTGGCCGGCAAGCAACAACGTGAGCACCACGGCGGAAGCGAAGTTCGATGCTAAATCGATGGTGCCGTGACGATAGGCCTCGAGAAAGCGGTTGGAGCGCGCCTCGACGAATAAGCGTTCGCGGCTCGTGTAGATTTCAACGAGCGACGGGGACGGCGTCGGGTTCGCTTGCTCAGACAAAATCGCTACCGATTTAAACTAAAAACCGATCGTCGATTTCCACTTGAAGCGCCGCCGCCAGCCCATTGGTCTCGTTGGCGAGCGCGATAACGGCAAGCAGTTCGGCGTGTTGCTCATCAGTCATGCCTTTGGCCTTGGCTGCTGCGGTATGGGAATGAGCGCAGTAAGAACATTGATTGGTCGCCGATATGGCAACATAAATCATTTCTTTGGTCAGCGGGTCGATTGCACCAGGTGCCATCACGGTTTTCACCGCGTCCCAGGTGCGCGCCAATTGTTCCGGATTATTCGCCAGCGCCTTCCAGAAGTTGTTAATGAAGTCGGTCTGGCGCACTTTACGAATGTCGTCGTAGACGGCCTTAACAGAATCCTCGGCGTGTTCATATTCAATCAGCGAAACGGTGCTCATGATGTATTCAGCTCTAACCAGTACGTTGGTGGTGGGCGCCCAAGGCAAGGTCCACAGGCCGCACCCAGCCGTAGGGATCATCCTTTTCGCCATACTGGATAGCGGTCAGTTCCTTGTAAAGTTGAGTCGCAACCGGGCCCGGCTTACCGTCGCCAATTGTGATATCTCGGCCTTGATAACCCAATCTCCCGACCGGCGCTATGACCGCCCCAGTCCCCATCCCGAAAATTTCTGTGATCGCGCCGTTTTGTAAACCGTCAACGACTTCATCGATACGGATACGACGCTCGCTCATCGCGTAGCCGAGATCTGGAGCAAGTGCCAAGAGCGAGCGCCGAGTCACCCCTTCCAAGATTGCACCGGTCAAGCTTGGGGTCGCTATCTCCCGTCCCTCGAAAACAAAGGCGATGTTCATGGCGCCAACCTCGTCAACGAAGGTTCTTTCGATGCCGTCAAGCCACAGTACTTGCTGGTAGCCCTTTGCCAATGCTTCCTCGGTGGCGGCAATGGAACTCGCATAGTTACCCGGCGTTTTTGCTTGGCCGGTGCCGCCGCGTACCGCCCGCACGTAATCCTCGGAGACATACACCGAGACCGGCGCGAACCCGTTGGCGAAGTAAGGCGCGACCGGCGATAGGATGATGTAGTGCAAGTATTCATGGCTGGCGCGCACTTCTAGGCTTTTCTCCGTCGAAATCATTACGGGTCGAATGTAGAGCGCTGTTCCGGGTTGGTCTGGGACCCAGCGGTGCTCGAGTGCAACCAAGCTTTCGATCGCCTCGAGGTGTGCGTCTAGATCGACAGGTGGCATGCCCATTCGAAGTGCCGACTCGTTGAACCGCTCGGCATTGAGTTCGGGGCGAAACAGGTTGATGCCGCCATCGGCGCGTCGATACGCCTTGGTACCGTCAAAGATCATTTGTCCGTTGTGATAGACCGTGGTGGCGGGGTCCAAGGTAATCGGTTGATAGGCGCCGATGGTGGCGTTGTGCCAGCCTTTGCCAAGCGAGAAATGTTGCGAGAACATGCGATCGGTAAAGCACCTCCCGAAACCAAGTTCTGTGGGCAACTCTGGGTGCGCATTTTCCGCGACCGGTTCGATACGAAGCTCGGGCATTAGAATTCCTATGAATGAGCAGTGCCGTGCCTTAATTCAGGTACGGAAAGTAAATGTCGCGTAATCCTAGTCGCGCTTCAAGACACAATAACCGGCGTAGCCCAGCGCGCGTCGCTTTGCGCCTGCCAGTAGCGGGCCCGGATCTCCAAGGTGGTTTCGCCAGGACGACCGTCGCCAACGGGTTGGCCGTCTAGGCTCACGATTGGCATCACCCCGCCGGCGGTGCTGGTGATGAAAATCTCGTCGGCGGCGTACAAGAGGTCCGCTGAGAACATTTCCACCCGCACCGGTATTTCAAACTCAGGGGCGAGATCGATAATCGTCTGGCGGGTAATCCCTTCGAGAACGCCGCGTGCTGGCGTCCAGAGTTCACCTTCGCAAAGCGCAAAGATATTAAAGCCAGGACCTTCGGTCACCTCACCTGCGGCGTTGCACAATACCGCGGCCTCGGCATTACGGTCGTAGCTTTCAAGCTGCGCGTTGACCAGATCGCCCCAGTGGAAGTTTTTGATTTTTGGATCCATGGACCGCGGGTCCATACGCACAGCATTCTTCGCCACGATCAGGTTGGAGCCTTTTAACTGGTCGTCTGGTTCAATGATCCAAACATAAGGGATCGCAAAGGCATAGAAGCGGTTGTCATAATCACGTGGGTCGCGGCTGCCGGTCTGTGGTACCCCACGAGTGGCGATCAACTCGACATACGCATTCTTGATGCCGCTGCGACGTACGCACTCAAAGGCGACATCGCGCATTGCATCACGACTGAGCGGCGGCGTTAACCGCAGTTTCTCCCAGCCCCATTGGAAGCGGTCAAAATGATCATCCAAGCGAAAGAAATTGCCGTCCCATACAGCGACGACAGTATAGGTGCAGTCCGATTTTGTGAAGCCAGCATCGGTGAGCGGGATCCGGGCTTCGGCGATTGGAACATATTCACCTTCGACCCAAGCGCACCCGTTTGCAAATTTGTTGTCGATATCAAGTGAAACCGCTGATTGGCTCATCTGCTCATTGTTCCCCAGATTTTGCAATTACGTCTAGAAAGTATACGAAAGAAATGTCTGGACGACTGTAAAGTTGTCGTTGCCCAAAAGCTCTTGTGCGGCGTCGTCAGGGGTTGACCACGCAATACCCGCGTAACCGTAGAAACGTGTTCCGAGGAAATACTCAACACCAAAGTTGATCTCGTCAGCCCAGTCGGTCGAGGAAACAGGGCGCCCAAAGTACTGAGGTTCTTCCAAGTCATGGCGATAATAGTAGGCGGTTAAGGCCCAGTTGGGCGCTGGGAAAGCCTTGAGTTTGAACATTTTGGTGACCTGGTTTTGATTAAACAGGTGGTACTCCCCGGCGATCTCGCCTTGATACCAGGTATCCCAATCACGCTTGAAAATCGTGTAGAACAGGCCGCGGTATTCTTCGTTCTCTGGCGTATCCGCCTCATCGCCAGACAGGTGGCTGTAGCGAAAAGTGAGTTGGGGCTTCCAAGCTAACGTCGCGAACGTATATTGCCCCTCCACATACCAACCCATCGCGTTGTTTTCGCGACCACCGTTGTCATCGTCTTCCCCGAGTTCCAAGACCCACTCGCCGAACAGGAGAAGGTGATCAACCCCCGGAACCTTGACGTTGTGGCCGCGAACATTCCAGGCATTGATGCCGTCAAGGTTAAATACGTTGCCTTCAAGCACCTCGAGATACATGGCGCCAAAGGTCCCTGCATCAAGTCCGGCCGTCTCGACGTTGACGCCGACGGTGCGGCTGTCGCCAAGGTCTTGATCGGTACGCAGCCAGAACACGTCACTGCGCCAGCGTTCGCGATTGATCTTGAGGATCGCGGAGTTGCGCCAGGCTTCAAATCCGCCGGTCCAATATTGACCATCTTCGCCGCCCTGATTAAAGTTGCCGTCGCCGATGATAAAACCATCGCCCACCCAGAAATCTCGACCGCCAACAGACAATTCGAAAGTGCCGTCGCGCCAACCTACATAAGCGTGATCAGAGTCGAGGGCCTCATCGCCCGACCTCGCGACTTGACCTGAAATTTCTCCATCGAGGGTGGTGGTTGCCGCCACCACGGAGGCGCCAGCAAAGAATTCGCCGTGATCGAGCTCCCAGCCGACATCGAGCTTGGGTTTAACCATTGCGTAGGCGGTGCTGCGCTCGCGTTCGCCAATTGAATCAAACGCGCCCAAACCGTAATTAACCCCGGTGCCGTACTGAAGTCCGAGGCGGGTGTTGATTGTCAGTTGCGCGCGGAGCCGGTCCTTTTCATAAGCCTCGAACGAGTACGCCGGAAGGGCTGTGAGGCTCGAAAGGACGATCGCCAGCAGCTTATTCGCCTCCCGCAGGGCGACTGGCGATTGCACGGCTTAGCTATTCTCTCGCAGCGCAACGCCCATCTTACGCAGGCGCTCGGCAAGCACTTTCATCACATGGAGTGAGAAAAAAGGCGTTTGTTGAACCATGAAAAGGAAGCGCTGTTCATTGACCGGCGCCAATCGGGAATCAGCACAGGCGGTGGCGGTAGCGCTGCGGGCTTGTGAATCGATGAGCGCCATCTCGCCGACCAGGTCGCCGGGCCTTGCGGTCGCCAGGAGCTGGCCACCGACCGACAATTCCACTTCGCCTTCGATGACTACATACATCAGATCTCCCACGTCCCCTTCGGCAAATATCGGCTCACCGGCAGCGAAATCGAGCATGTCGTTGGTGTTTTCGAACAGCCGCAGCAGATCCATCAGCTTTCCTCATCAGGCTCTCAGTAGTTCGCCCAGCGCATTATCAACGAAATCGAGATCATTTTGAGTCATGCCGAACCCTGCCGCATGTCCCCACTTGGATGGCACCACCCTGAGTTCGGCGTTGGGCATTAATTCGACTTCTTTGGCGTTATCGGCAACGCGGAAGTACAAATCAGTTTCGCCGGGCATAACGATCGCGCGGCAACTGATGGCGCCCAGAGCATCCGGGAGTGACCCCTGGAATTTATCATTGTTGCTGATATCCGCCGCCAACCAGGTATTTGCCATCGCGACCAAGTTATTGGCGTCGTTTTCCAAAAAATAACCTTGCGTAAAACGAACCACATCATCCCAAGAGCTCAAACCGAGCTGTTCATACAGCCCCTCGCGGTAAAAGTCCTGTGAGAACAGCCAGCCCGCGTAGACATGTCCGAATGCCAACAATCCGCGCATTGGCGCCTGGGTATACCAACCCTGGGCAAATTCAGGATCGGTTTTTAGCGCCGCCAGTGCACTCGAGATAAAGACCGAGTTGTGTTCAGAAATTTTAGAGGCGCCACAAATCGGCGCAATGCTCTCGATCATTTCAGGGAATAGCGCGCCCCACTGAAACGTCTGGGCCGCACCCATCGAGAACCCCGTCACCATTTTCAGGCGTTCGATGCCCAGTGCTTCGGTGACTAACTGATGCTGGCACATCACGTTGTCGTAAAGCGTGGTTAGAGGAAAGGCGCCGCGCCCGTAAGGCGGCGCGGTGTTGCTGGGCGAGGTGGAAAAGCCGTTGCCTAGCATGTTGGGGATGACGATAAAGTGCGTGTCTGGATCAATGGCACGGCCGGCTCCGAAAAAGTATTCGTTGTGCGGGTGCCTGCCGCCGTAAAACGTCGGAATGACCACGGCATTGTCTTTTTCCGTATTGAGCGTGCCGTAGGTTTGATAGGCCAACTGCACCCGTAAACTGACCCCACCTTGGGTGGTGAAATCGTTAATTTCAAAAATCTCGTAATCCTGCGCGGTCATCGTTGTTCTCCGTCCCCTCGTTGAGCGTTCGGTCGCGGCTCGTAATAATGGTGGCTGAATGCTCACCGCTAATCCAAGGATCCAGCATGGATAAAGCAGAAATCAAGCGATTTTCAGGACGCGTCTTTGACGATATCAGTGCCTCGATGATGGTGGGGCTTGCTTATATCGGCGTGAAAGCCGGCCTTTTTAAGGGGTTGGAGAAGATTGGTCCAGCCAAAGCCAGTGCCTTGGCGGCCGCGTGTGGGCTACAGGAGCGCTACGTGCTCGAATGGGCAAAAGGGATGACCGCTGGCGGCTACATCGAACACGATCCGGCGGCGGATACCTACCACCTCAGTGACGAGCATGCCTACCTGTTGGCATCGCAGGGCACCGATCACTTCGTCGGGGGGATGTTCCTCAATTCGATCGCATGTCTGGGCGTTGCTCCGGATGTTCTTGAGTGTTTCTCCGCCGGCGGCGGTGTGCCTTTTGAGGCGTTTGGACCGTGTTGCATTGAAGCATGCGATCTTGCGAGCCGCGGCATCTACGAGGCCCGTTTAGCATCTTATTGGCTACCGCAGATGCCGGAAGTGATTGAGAAACTCGAGCGTGGCGGTCGGGTTCTTGATTTTGGTTGCGGCAGCGGTGTTGCCGCTACGGTCATTGCACAAGCATTTCCCGCGGCCCACGTCGTCGGGCTGGATGTCGATGAATCCTCGATTGAGCGCGCGCGTGAGCTCGCCAAGGATGCATCGGCGAAGCCTGAGTTCGTGCGGGTAAGTTCTAGTGATTACGAGCCGGATGACGGCTTTGATCTGATCATGGCGGGAGATTCGGTGCACGATCTTGCACAACCACGTGAAACGCTCGCCGATATCCGCCGTTTACTGAAGCCAGACGGGACGTTCTTTATCATTGAGCCGCGTGCGGGAGACACGCTTGCCGATAATACTAATCCCGTCGGTGCGATGTTCTACGGATTCAGCGTATTTCACTGCATGACCCAATCGTTGGCGCGCGACGGCGCTGGACTTGGTGCATGCCTTGGACCAGCGGCAATTGAGTCGTTGGTCAAGGAGGCCGGTTTCAGTCAGTTCGAAGTCCTGGACATCAAAAGCCCAGTCAATATCTTTTGCGCCGCCCGGCCTTAGGCCAAGACGTTACTGCGAGTAGCTCTGCTGCGCGCGTCGACCGCGGTTGATCAGTTTTAATTCGTCAACCACCTGATCCCTGCGTTCGCAAAGCTTAGTGTTCAGCGCCGCATGTTGGTCGCGCAAGCTTTGTAATGCGCCGCGGGCCATCTCGACATCGCTGGCAATAAGTTGTTCAGCAATTGCGATCTGTGCGTTTACGGTCTCGGATATGCCGCTGTAATCGTTTTCAGTAAATTGGGTTGTGAGCCGCGCGGTCAAGCGATCAAGCTGCGTCTGAAGTGACTTGTCATTATCCGAGTGCATGGGAAATGGAGCCGACTTCATTGGTAACCTCGCCATAGGTCTGACGCGCGGTTTGTTCGATACCAACCCAGCCGGCGCGAATTTCGCCAAGAATTTCGATCACCTGGTTTAGTTTTGTCTCGTCGTTGTCGAGGTTGGCCTCCAACAAGGTGCGCGCGCTGAATTCGTAAAGGTCGTCTAGGTTTTGAGCAATCTCATGACCTTCGTCAATCGCCAGGCTGGCCCGCAGACCGTCGATAATCGATATCGCCAGGCTGATGGCAGAGCCTTTCGCGCTTATGTCGCCGTTGGCCAACGCGGCGCGGGCCAAGCAGATCTTCTCAACCGCGCCGTCGAGCAGCAGCAAGATAAGTCGGTGCGGATTCGACGATTCAATGTTGGTGCGAAGACCGAGGTTCCCATACTCTGTTGCAGCGCTAGTCTTTCTGTTCATGAGAGAGCCTTTTAATTTCCGCCATTCGCGGCTTGTGAGGTAGCTTCAATCTGGGCGAGTTGAGTGGTCAGAAAACTACTCGTGGTTTGCAACTGGGCGAGTAGTGCGTCGAGTGCGCTGAACTGAGCAACAAGCGCCTCTTCTTTTTGTAGGATGCGAAATTCCAAGTCGATTCGGCGATCCCCAAGATCGGAAATTTGCCGGGTGATGCTTTCTTCGCGGCCGATGAGTAATCCATCGGCGTCGAGCAGCTCGTCGGCAAATTGGTCAAACCTGACAGCGAGCCCCGTTTCGGCATTTGCGAAGAGCTCGGCAACACCATTGGGATCGCTCTCAAGAGCGGTTTGAAACACACTTGAATCGAGTTCTAAAGAGCCGTTGAGCTTGGTTGAAACGCCAAGTTCGAATAGAAAATCAAAGCTTGAGGTATCGCCCGCGGCGGTGTTCATGATATTTCGCAGCGACGTTTCGATGGATCCAAGTGAGGCTCGCTCGGTTGCTAGAACGCCACCTCCCAAGTCGTCGATTGCGGAGATGAGGGTGTTGTAGCTATTGATAAACGCTTGCGCCGACTGCTCAATCGCATTGTCGTCGCGGCTTACGTCCAGCGTGGTGGAGCCGCTGGCGACTAAACCCAGAGTGACGCCTTGGATGACGTCCGTGACGGTGTTCGACGAGCGGGTCGCGACAAAGCTACCTTCGATCGTTAGCTGAGCGTCAAGATCGACCGAGGTGAAGCCACCACTGCTGTCGCGATCGTTATTTAATGTCGCCAGTGCGAACGGATCGCTCACGCCACTCCCGTAGGTGACGCTGATGAAGTTTGACGAGCCAGTCTCGTCGGCTGAGAGCGTTAAGTGGTAACCCGCGTCGTCCTGTAATATCGAGGCCGTGACCCCGCTGTTGGTCGTCGCGTCGTTGATCGCAGCGGCGACGCCGCTTAATGTTTTGTCGCCAAAGTCCACGACAAATAGGTCGCTGCCGACCGTGATTTCGATAGTGTCTCCAACGCTTCCTATCAATGTCGTATCTTGATCAACGAAGGTCGTGCCCGCCGCGAGCCGATGGTTTTCAGCAATGCGGTTGACCTCGACCGCGAAAGCTCCTTTGGCCGCGCTCGCGTCGGCACTCGCGGTCAGCACATTTTCATCGCCGGTGGTGGCGCTAAAAACCTGGAATTCATTTGGGTCGTTCAACTCCCGAACCGCGCTTTGAAAGCTCGATACAGCGCCTTTGAATGAACCATAGGCGCTGAGCTGAGCTTGCAGCTCGACTTCCTCGGCCCCGAGGGTGACTAACGGGCGGCGCTCCAAGACCATCAACTGGTCGATGATGGTCGAGATGTCCAGGCCAGAACCGATGCCGGGCGTGCTAAGCATGATGGTTGTTAAATTCCTGACGAATCCATGCGTGTGTATGCACGGCGCATGCCAAGGTCACACCTCATTACGAACCAACAGTCCGGTAAGGGTGTCGATTCTTGCCGAAATCGAGAGGATCTCCTTAGGAGGGATCTGCCTTATGACCTCATCAGTCTCCCGATCGACAACAGTAATAATGGTTCTGCCGCTGTCTTCATCAACGCTGAATTCGAGTGCACGCTGAACATTTCGAACGGAGTTCTTTACTTTTTCTACCGCCTCAGACAAAGCTGCCTGATCGACTTCCGGGAGTGTGTCGTGTGCCGTTTCACCGGCCTTCTTACTCTCCTCGGTGCTTTCTTTGGGCGATAGCATCGCGAGCTCGGAGCGCTTTGCATCCTGCGCGGCTATCTGAGCTCGCTCTGCCTGGATGGTTGTATCCATAGCGCTATCCCACGATTACGACCCGGGGCTTTCGACGCCCCGGGTCATTGGTCCAGTAGTTATAGAATTATTGAAGGAGCGCCAAAGCACTTTGCGGTACGGCGTTGGCTTGCGAAACCATCGCGACACCGGCCTGCTGCAATATCTGCGCACGCGTCAATTTTGCCGTTTCCATCGCGAAATCCGCGTCTTGAATCCGGCCACGAGCCGCTGAGATGTTCTCTCGGACGTTCTCCAGATTACGGATTGTGGATTGAAGACGGTTCAACTTGGCACCGAGGGTTGCCCGGTCGGAGTTGATTTGGTCAATACCAGCTTGGAAGGCAAGCAGCGCGAGATTGGCGCCGGCGGCGGTAGAGATCGTTTGCTGATTCACCGACGCATCGGCCAAAGCTGTGGTCGTGCCTGTGGTTTCACCGGTGATCGCCGTTAGCGTCGCAGTGGCGTCGAAAGCCACGCTGCCGGTTCCTAATTCATCGTTGAGAACGATCAGGCCGTTAGCGCCGGCATCGACCTGCGTTGCGCCTTGAGCGAAACCAGTAATCGTTGCCATATTGGCAGTATTTGCCGCAACGGTGATGGCGTCGCCAGTGCGGTTGAGCAAGACCAAACGGTTGGCATCAGTACCACCATCGTCTTTTACCGCCGTGACCCCATGGAGGCTGGTTTTAGCGTTGATGGCGCCAACCACGTCGTCCATTTCAAAGTCCGTGCCGCCGTCGATGCTGATCCCATTGATGACTAAATCACCGTTCGCGGTCGTGAAACCGCCACCGCCACCGGCGTCGGCGTTAGCATCGGTTACGTCATTGACGCTGACCGCGGCATTGCCGAATCCAAAGGCGGAGACCCCGGTCGAAGCCGTCTGGTCGTTGAGCAAGTTGATCTTATCGACGGAGTTCGTTTCGATGGCGATAGCCGAAGCAAAGTTCACCCCGTTGATGGTGTCTGAAGTCGCCAGTGCTGTTTCGAAGGTATCGCGAACTCGAGCCGCGAAGGTCGCATCGTTTAAGCCATTAACCGCGCTGTAGTTCGAAGCAACCCCAAGGCCGGTCGGCGATAGGTTACTGACCGACACGTTCAGTGTTTCGTTGACGGTCGTACCCACCTGAATATCGGCACTGAAGCCGCCGGTGAGCAGTTTTTCACCGTTATAGCGGGTTTGATTTACGACTCGGCTCATTTCCTCCAGGATTTGCGAGACCTCTTGGTTTAGAGACTCGCGATCGCTGGACGTATTGTAGTTCGCCGCTTGCAGCGCCAAATCATTGGCACGAATCAGTGAATTCACCATTTCGTCCATGGCGCCTTCCGCGGTTTGAGCGATGGAAATACCATCGTTCGCGTTACGAATTGCGACGGACAAGCCGCTGACTTGGACGCTCATGCGTGTGGCGATCGCGAGGCCCGCCGCATCGTCCTTGGCGGAATTGATGCGTAGGCCCGATGATAGCCGCGTAATTGTCGTTTGCAGGTCAGCCTGCGAACGATTCAGATTTCGCTGAGCCGTCATCGATAAGATGTTGCTATTAATCGTTTGAGGCATTGGTAGCTCCCCATGACTCTCCACCTGCTGAGCGTTTGCTTGCGCTCGGTGGAATTAATCTTTGACGGATATATCGCGCAACGATATTTACCGCCTCCGTGGGGTGGTATCGGGAAGGCGCATACAAACTTTAGTGAGATCGGCAACAGTTGCCGCCTACTCCGGCAAGGACTGCCATTGCATGCGTTAGATTTGTTTAATTTGCACGGCCAAAATAACCGCTATGGCCGGGGGCGTTGTGCTAATAGAACAAGACAATCTATCGGCGGGAACGCGCTCACGAGTGCGGTCTTACTCGGCGTTGGGCGGTGTGGGCCACAGGCGAGCCTGGCGCTAAAGTGGGCTAAAGTTTTATCCACTGAGGCCGGGCAGTGGGCCGCGTTTTAGTGGCCGTCACCGTCTGCCATCTAAACCAGTCGCCCGGAGCAAACCGCCTATCCGGCGCGTGCGCCCCACGTTGGCGCTTCTTCCTCGATCAATCGGCGAAATGATTCTCGTGAGTGCATGCGGTCGATGAACGCACTCAAGTTCGGATAATCGCCAACTGGCACTAAGACGCCGGCGTGGCGCAGATTGACATGGATCGAGGCAATCGCGAGATCCGCGATAGAGATTTGGTCGCCAACGAAGAAGTCTTTATCGCCGAGCTGGGATTCCAGGTAGCTCCAAAAGGTTGGGAATTCGGTTTCAATAACCTGCGCCGCGGCGGCTTCCGCTTCGCTGCCGGCGGGATCGCCGGACATCATGGGTTCGACGACCAGGGGGAAAAAGACCTTACCGCCAGCAACCGGGGTAAATCCGCCGTCAATGAATTCTTCGAGCCAAATCGCATCGGTATAACCGTCGAGGTCACGCGGAAAAATCTGTGGCTCCGGATTCTTACGCTCAATGTATTGGCAAATGACACTTGAGTCATTGACTAGGCGGTCGCCGTCCTTAAGCACTGGGATCTTGCCCAGGGGACTGATATTTCGCCACCCCTCTGGCGGCGAGAAAGGGCTGACTTGTTCGTAATCGTACGGAATGTTCTTCTCGGCCAGCATTGCCCGAACTTTCCGAACAAATGGAGAAACGTTCGCACCTAGAATTTGAAAGTTCATGTTGCTCTCCTTTATTGCTCACCGCGTTCTTTTTAGCGTGTTGCGATCAAAATCGCGATCGGTGAGACCCGTTTTAAACTGGTAGTTTGACCAAGTGAGTTCGGTGCTCTTTTTTGTTTGGTGGTTATTCATCAACATACTGTCAGCGCGCCAGTAGCGCTCAAGATATTGGTTGTAACCTTTAAATTGCAAAGTTTTCAGTAGTGCATTCTTGCGATCGTAATATTCGATTTGCAGCGCTTGCTGCATTTCTTTGTCGAGCCACACGATCTGCCGCGTGTAGCCGGAGTTTTCATATTCGGGGTAGTACTCGATAACCGAAACCTCCCGCCCTTCAAAACCCTCGTCGCGCAGCCATTTGTAATTGTACTTTTCGACTTCTTGGGAAGTGAGGTCTTCGTAGGCAAACTCACTGCCGACAAAAGGTCCAGATTTGTTTGCCGATGCGATCCGCTTAACGCGTTTCAGCGCCGGTAAGTACAACCATTGATCATCCGGTGTTAGTGCATGGGTAAAACTAAGAAAAGCAGTGCCCTTGATGTCTTTAGGCGCGTCAAAGACCGACAGGCTCTTGTCGCCGTCGCCATCGACCTCCAAAGAATTGATCCGCAGTGTGCGACGGCTTTCTTGACCTTGACTGTTGCGCAATACCATCTGCAGCTCGGCTGTTTGATCGACCCAGCCGGTATCTGCCTCGTCGGCGGCGACAATGATATTGCGGCCCTTTTCTTCAGGTGTTTCCGCTTGGGCGCTAGGCCACAGCAGCGCGGCGCTCAGAAGGATCAGTAATCGCATCGTCCGGGTCCTCTTCAAATTTCATTAATAGGGGTGGAAGGAATAGAAAATCAGCGATCAGGGCAATAGCGATCACCACCGCCGTGAGTAGCCCCATACCGGCATTCAATTCAAACAGCGAAGTTGCCAATATGGAAAACCCTATAACCAGCACCGTGGAGGTGACAAGCAGCGCCCGTCCGACTGTTTTGAACGCGTAACGCACGGATTGTTCCGGGTTGTAGCCCAGTTCGCGCTTTGCCCGAAGGTATTTCGAAAGGAAATGCACTGTGTCGTCGACTACGATCCCGAGCGTCAGGCTGGTTACGACAGAGAGCGCAATGCCGACTTCACCAACAAAAATCCCCCATAAACCAAAGCCAACTGCGGCGGGCACCAGGTTTGGAATGAGGCTAATGATGCCGATCCGCAGCGAACGTAGCGCAACGATCAGCAATATGGAAATCAAAACAAGCGCAAGCGTCGTGCCGATCAGCATGGCGCGGATGTTGCGACGGCCAATGTTAGAGAACATTGCGATGGTGCCAGCGCTATCGTTGTCGATAACGCTGGATGCGTTTTCTTCAAGCCAAGCTTTCGCTTGTTTATCAAAAGCGATCAACTCATTGCTGGAGACCAATCGCAGCGTCATGCTGACTTTGGTGCCGGATTTGTCGATATTGATTTGATTATTCAAGTCCAGGCCATACGGGAGGGACATCTCGTAGAGCAACAAATATTGGGCGGCGAGGTCGCGCTCACCAGGTAGGCGATACCATTGCAGCGCGTCACCATGCATATTCTTGTTGAGGCGTTTCATGATGTCGGTGAAGGCATGAACATGGACCGTTTCCGGCCGCTGGCGCGCCCAACTCGTGAACGCTTCTACGTCGCGGAGAAACTCTGGATCATTGACGCCGCCGGAATCGGCACTTTTCAGAGAGTAATTGATTGTGTAGATCCCGGTCAGATTGTCGAGCGTGAAATCAGTGGCGGTGCGAAAGTCTAGCGGCGGGTGAAAGTAGTGAACGAACACGTCATTGAGTTCATTGCGCGGAATGTTCGCGATCGTGGTGACGATGATTGCACCCATCGTGAACAAAAGTGTGCGCCGGCGCCGAATGACAAATTCCGCTAATCGCTCCATCAAGATATCGTTTAACGGTGTACGCCGTTTGGGTTTTACGGGTAAGAGTGTGATGAGCGAGGGCAGCAGGGTAATGGACAGGATATAGGCGAACCCAACACCTATCGCTACGATGGTCCCTAGCATCCGAAACGGCGGGACTTCTGAGAAATTCAGGGTTAAAAACCCAATGGTTGTAGTAGCGCTCGCCAAGGTCACCGGTTGGAAATTGACACGTAGGCTTTCTTCCATTGCGGCGAGCCGCTGGGCGCCGTTTTGCACGCCTTGGTAGTAACTGATCAGAATATGGACGCAATTAGCGATCGCCACGGTCAATATCACGGTCGGCGCGGATGCTGACGCCGAAGTGATCGGAAAGCCAAGCATGCCGGTGATCCCCATTGCCGCAGCTACCGAGGCGCCGATGACCACCACCGTGGAGAGAGAGCCAAAGAAGCTCCCCA
Source organism: Pseudomonadota bacterium (assembly GCA_039030125.1). Classification (GTDB taxonomy): domain Bacteria; phylum Pseudomonadota; class Gammaproteobacteria; genus JBCCEV01. Next base: position 40,828 of record JBCCEV010000012.1, read on the forward strand.
CAAGAATAATCAGCAAGCCGAACATCACGGCGAAGCTCATTGGCATCACGCCAGTTAAATCATTTACCGATTGCTCCGAAAACGAGTTATTCATCACCACCATGCCGGTGAGGTAATAGTCGTGATCGGGATGACGTGCTCGATAGCGATCGACCATCGCGCGGATGTAGTTGACCACCACGGGGGTTGCCGCGGCCTGTTCCGCAGCCGGTATTTGCACCGTCACGTTAAGTGCTGTGACGTGCGCACTCTGGGACACTAAGCGACCCTTAAGTAGCGGCTCGCTCAGTGCAATAGTTTGGATGCGCGCGAGCTGCGCGGCATCGAGGCGGTGTGCGTCACCAACGAGATTTGCTACCTGCAAATCATCGTCGATTGCTTCGGTGTGTTGAAAATTGGTTAGCGAATCAACCCGGGTTGAATAGGGGATCTGCCAGGCATCGTTCGTCATTTCCTCGACGATAGCCAACGTGTCATTGGTGAAAACTTTACGAGACTTCGGCGCGATAACAATGAGCACGTTGTCGGTCTTGTTATAGGTGCGTTCCATTTCTTCGAAAGCGCGTAATTGCGGGTTGTCTTTCGAGAAAAAGACTTTGTAGGAAGAGTCGAGGTAAAGATGGCGCGCGCCGGTCGCGCAATAGGCCGTGATCACGAGCGCCGCGACAATGATAAGGAGGCGATGGCCAAGCACCCACTTTGGGATTTGTGTTTCGAGCCAGTTCACGCGTGTGTGGGTGTGCTTAACGAATCGCAGAGGAGTTTTGTTAGGCCACGGGCGCGCCGGTCATAGTCGTCGCGGGTCAGTAGCCCGACAAATAGGGGAACATCGAAAACGACCAAGGCGCTGTATATCGAGGCTGCCGCACCCTCGGCTTGCTTAGCATCAAATTCACCGTCGGCTACGCCAAGGTCCAAGATGTTTTGCAGTAGCCCCTGATGGGCTGCCACTTTGTCGAGAACCATCGCGGCGTTTTCGCGCGTAATAATGTCCACTAATTGGCCGATCATCGAATCACCGCTGGCGAGTTCGTGGGTATGCTCGACCATGGTCAGCGCGTAGGCCTCGAGTTTTTCGCGGGCCCTGCGATCACTGGCCACAACCTTTTGTAAGCGTTCCAGGCGCGTGGACATCCAACGGCCGCAGACCTCGAAGGCGATTGCCTGCTTGTTCCTAAAATACCGGTAGAGGTTGGCGGTTGACATGGATACGTCGTTCGCAATCTCGGCCATCGTGGTTTTGTGATAGCCGTAAGCTAAAAAGCGCTGCTCGGCGGCTTGGAGGATCCGTTCGCGGGCGTCGGTGATCGGTCGGTTTGCAGTCATGGGGGCAGCAATGGATAGGATGTGAATAATAGAGATATTATTCATTCTTCACCGCCTCGCAAGCCGCGGTGCCGCCGGGTCACCTGCTTGGAGGAGATTTCACGCGATTTGCCAGCCTTGCCTGGCCACGCGATCATAGCCGCCGCCCGGTGGGGGCATCACACATCAAAGAACCAGGGGAGAGGAATGGCAAGCACCAGTCTGCTTAAGCGCGGATCAACCTACGATGAGGTCTACAACAACTTCGAGTGGGATATTCCGGAAATTTACAATATCGCCAACGATGTCTGTGATCGCTGGGCCGATGATCCACAGCGTGTCGCCTTGGTCTACGAAGACACTGAGAAGAATCGTCATATCTACACGTTCGCCGACGTTAGAAAGTATGCCAATCAGCTCGCTAACGCTTTCAAGACCTGGGGTTTTGGTCGCGGCGACGCCGTCACATTGGTACTCGCGCAGGACCCCGAATGCGCGATAGCGCACGTGGCCTGTTGGAAAGCCGGCATGGTCTCCGGCCCCTGTTCGGTGCTGTTCGCAGGTGATGCCATCGCCTATCGCTTGAATGACTGTGGCGCGAAGGCCGTGATCACCGATATGGCGAACTATCCGAAGATTGCCCAGGTTCGAGCTCAATGCCCGAAACTTGAGCAGGTGGTGGTTATCGATGGCGATGTTGAGGGCGCCGCTAACTTTTGGTCTTTGCTTGAAGGTCAGGATGACACCTATACGAACGTCGAAACCAAAGCCGAAGATGTGGCCTGGATCAGCTATACCTCGGGTACCACCGGATTACCCAAGGGCTCGGTTCAACCGCACCGGATGATGCTCGGTCATATGCCATCGCTAGAATTCATCTACGATTTTTTCCCCCAGGACAACGATGCGCTTTGGTCCCCAGCGGACTGGGCGCATCGTTGTCCTGGGGGAAAAAATCGTAGATGAATTCTAGCGATGGCATATGACCGAGCATCATCCGGTGCGGTTGAACCGAGCCCTTGGGTAATCCGGTGGTACCCGAGGTATAGCTGATCC